>DATHJP010000118.1:0-4865 GCA_035489695.1 Terriglobales bacterium | reverse complement strand
TGGTCACTACCGCGAATGACGCCGCGGACGCCCTGGTGAAAGCCGTAGAAGATACTCCCGACCTGCTGGTCTGTGACTATCGAATGCCGGGGATGGACGGCCGCCAATTGGTAGAAAAATTGAAAAGCCGTTCGCGGACGGCGAGCATTGCCGTGATTCTGCTCGCCACCAAAACCGATATCAGCGAGAAGTTGGCATTACAGGATCCAGTGGACGACTTCGTAGAAAAGCCATTCTTTCTGAAGGAAGCTACTAATCGCATCAAACGCATCATCGATAAAATCGCGTTGGAGAAGATGGCCAAGACCATGGCCTCGGACGGCGTTCTTCGCGGCAGCCTCTCGCAGATGAACGTAATTGATCTTGTGCAGTCGCTCGAAATGGGCCGCAAAAGCGGATCGCTGACCCTGACCAACGATGATGAAAAATGCGAAATGTATTTCAGCGAGGGCCAGGTAACGCATGCGTCTTATGGGTCTTTGACGGGGGACGCGGCCGTTTTTAAAGTTTTGCGCTGGACCGGCGGCAATTTCCAGATCAACTTTGAAGCCAAAACCACAGAACAAACCACCACGCTCAATACCCAAGGCCTGTTGATGGAAGGACTCCGCATGCTCGACGAATCCAAACGCGAGGGCGGCGGGGCTGCGGGGGAAGAAGAAGATGTCCTCCTCGACACCTGAGGCCCTGACTGCTGCAGTCCTCACCGTTAGCGACTCGTCTGCCCGAGGTGAACGATCGGATCTTTCTGGACCGGCGCTAGCCGAAGCTCTCCGCAAAAGCGGTTTCTCAGTGGTGGCTACGGAAATTATTTCAGACGATCAAATACCAATTCAGCAAGCCATCGCGCGACTCGCCGGGAAAGCACGCCTGATAGTTACAACCGGCGGAACCGGGATCGCCAAGCGCGACGTCACTCCTGAAGCCAGCAGAGCGGTTTGCGACCGCTTGCTCGAAGGGGTGGCGGAAAAGATGCGTCTGGAAGGCGGGAAAAAGACCCGATTTGCGGCCCTCAGCCGTGGAATTTGTGGAGTGCGCGGTGAATCCGTGATTTTGAATGTGCCTGGCAGTCCAGCTGGAGCGGTCGATTCATTGAATGCGGTGATCGATCTCATGCCGCATGCGTTGCAGTTATTGAGTGGCAATACGAAACATCAGTGACCGACAGTTCCTCGGAGTCTGTCACACAAGATTCCTCCCAATCGTGTAATATCATCAAACTTTGCTTCCTGTTGTATCCGCCACCAGGTCTTGATTCCCAACTCGTTGAAGGGAAATTTTTGAATCGGAGAGAACAGAGATGAAAAACCGCAATTTGAGAGTGCTCGTCGTAATTCTGAGTCTCGCAGCTTCGGCATGGGCGCAATCGCTTACCCAGGCTGACCGCGATCGGGCCGTTAAATATCTGGAAAGCACCCGGCAAGGTGTGCAGGACGCTACCGCGGGACTTTCCCAGGCTCAATGGAACTTTAAGCCGGCGCCGGATAAGTGGTCGGTTGCCGAAGTGACGGAGCATATTGCCGCAGCCGAGGATTTTCTGCGCGGGATGGTCACAGATCAGGTAATGAAAGCACCTCCGCGGCCTGCCGGGGAGGATGTAAAAGCTATCGACGAGATGGTGCTGACCGCCATTCCCGACCGCACCCACAAGGCGCAGGCTCCAGAGCCGCTCAAGCCCACGAATCGCTTCGGCTCACCCGAGGGTTCTCTGAAGCACTTCGCAGAGAGTCGCGAGCAAACCTTGGATTTTTTAAAGAAGCATGACGACTTGCGAGATCATGCCTCGGACAGCCCGATGGGAAAGAAGCTCGATGCCTATGAATGGATTCTGTTCGTTGCCGCGCACAGTGACCGTCATACCAAGCAGATCAATGAAGTAAAAGCAGATCCGAATTTCCCCAAGACCTAATCTGTCTGCAGAGACGCAGCCTTACTGTGTCTCTGCAGTCTTTGTGCGCTTTCGCGTACACTGCCCACTTAAGTTTTGAAAACCATCAAGCACATAATCTCGCGTTACTTCGTCTTCCTATGGGCGTTGTTGAAGCCTCTAGGCGCCTGGGGCGTGTTCGCCATTGCCGGCATCGATGCTTGCTTCTTCGGTTTGCCATTGGACGGGGTCGTCGCCGGCTACGTCTACCAGAACCCTTCGCGACTCCTGTTGTACGTGTTTATGGCTTCGGCGGGATCCGCATTGGGCAGCATCGTTCTGTACGTAATCGGCTACAAAGGTGGAGAAGAACTGCTACGGAAACGGGTTTCGCCTGAGCGCTTCGAAAGGATTCACCAACTCTTCGAAAAGCATCCGGTGTGGGGATTGGTGATCCCCGCAATGTTGCCGCCCCCGACGCCCTTCAAACTTCTCACCCTGGCAGCCGCAGTCTCCGAAATGAAGTTAAGCCACTTTCTGCTGGCTATCTTCTCCGGCCGTTTTTTACGATTTCTGGGAGTGGCTTGGCTCACCATGAAGTATGGGCCGGACATCGTTCGTGTCTCTGGCGCGTTATTTCGCCAGCATCTTCAATGGGTACTGGGAGCGGTTGCGGCGGGACTGGTGATCTGGTTGGTGGGGCGGCGGATGAGGGGGAGAAGGAATTCAAACGATAGCCAAGCGGAGAAATCGAAGTCTTCGCAAGGAGGTATTTGAGAATCTTCGTCTCAGCGATCTGCTCCGCCCGACGAAAACTCTAGGCGGCCGCCGCACGGTCGGATTCCTTGCTGAAGACGCCAGCTAATGCGTGGATCACCATCGGCGTGGCGAACATGAGACCGGTAAACAGCAGATCGCCTTCAACTCCGCGGCGGAAAAACGGCAGGCCGGCAGCGTAGGATTCCATCAAGCCAGCGAAATTCTTCGGATACATATCCCAAGCCGCCCATACCGCGAAGTTGCTCAACAGAAAAAATGAAACTGAACTAGTCAGGGCAGCGCCAATCACTCGGAGCGGTTTCGCATTGTCGTGCAGCTTCGTCCCCAACCACAGGATGGCCGCGTACCACACCCATGTGACCAACTGGTCCCAGTTAAACACGTAAGCGTAGACCGCCTTAGTAAGAATTACATCAGACACGGCAAGCAGCGCGAGCGGCATCCACATCTGGCGGCGTGGGCCGCGGGCCCCGAAAAACAGCAGCGATGCAGCAACCGGCGTAAATGACAAAGGATGCGGAAGGAAACGCACGGCGATGGCAACCACCACAAATAAGTAAGCCAACATGATTACCTCTTTTGAGTTAACGCAATGATTGTGGCGCGGCCAGGCTTTCGCGTCAAGTTCCAGAGCTCCGCCGATAGAAATCTAGTGCACCGATTTCCATTTCAATCCGGCACCTGGCTGCGGGACCCGAACCACTCGCGAACAACCTTCAAGTCGCGGTCTAGCTGAACAGCCGCGCTGAGAGGACTGCGCCCCGTTCGTCCCGGATAATCATAGCGGAGGTCCGTGAAGCGAACGATGTAACCGGGCGGAGACTCAATTTTCTCGGTTTCCGTGATGGGATACTTCGCCCAGTCCAGGTATACCCGGCCCAGGTAGGACTTCTTAGCGGCCAACGTTACCGGCGTTTCTTCAGGTTTGTAACGAATGCGCATCTGGCCCTCTGGATCTACATCAGGAACGGAAGAATCGACCAGCATGGTTGCAAAAAAGTTTTGCGTCTCGACCACCCCGTACCAGCGAAACGGGTTAATCCAAGACGGATAGGCGGACGCACGCATGGGCTCTGCGCCCTCATACACGCGGGCTTCGAGTGCATTGACAGCTCGGCGGTGCTCGTAATCCCGGACACCCCAGAGTGCCACCACACCTGCCAGCGCCAGCGTGGCCGCCAATCGTCCCTGAGGACCTTTGCGTCGCACTCCGATTTCATCGTTAATCAAAGAAAAAAGAGCGGGCAGCAGCAGGCCTGCGACCAGAAGAAGGAGAATAATCGGTTCTACGATGAAAACGATGTCCCAGGAATACCACTTCTCCAAAAATGGCCAGAAGGGACGCACGCCGTAATGGTTGGTGAAGTCGAGCATGATGTGAGTCAAGCCGGCTAGGTAAGCAAAGCCGAACAGTAATCCCCACCGCGGCGGCAGGTTCGGATCTTTTATTTTTCGTCCCCGCAGCCTCCACCACAGGTACACAACTCCTACGACCATGGCCGAGACGAAGACGAGCCCTAAGAATGAATGAGTGAAGCCACGGTGATGGGCAAAGCCGAATACAGGTCCCTTTAAGTTGCCCAAGACGTCGATGTCTGGGGCTTCCGCCGCTAATGTGACTGTCGCCGTGGCCAGCGCTGTCTTGCGGTTCAGCCCCGCTCTTGCGATACAGGCGCCGGTCAGGAAATGCGTAAGCGGTTCCAAATGTTAGCGGCGCCTTTCTGTGATGCAATGCTGTAGAGTTTTTCGCTGCTCGCCACGCTCTCTACCTTGCATGAGACTCCGGGACTAGCAAAGTCACCGCGTCCGGCACCATGGAAATTTCAGCCGGTAGTGTGCCCAACAATTCGCCATCGGCCTGCACCAGGATTCGCGTCGATTCCTGATCGTTCACCAGTGGACGGCAGTGCGCTTCGGCACTATCCACGAGCTCAATCCCTTTGATGTTCCAGTTCACCCCAAAAAATCCTCGCACGATGTAGCGCAAGTAAGCCAGCCTGCTGTGGGTATGGAACAGCACAAGCCGCAGCGTGTCACGTTCCAAGGACGCGCCCGGGGCAAGTTCATGCAAGGGAGCGCCGAAGTCTCGAATCCGCACCGCCAACAACTGCGAAACTTCCGTTCGCCGGGCCTGTCGGCGATCTTTCTCGGGAAGTTCAACCGTGAAGTAATCCATTTTGTGAGTAAGCCATAAGCGAGTTGCTTGAGCATAATACGC
>DATHJP010000117.1:0-6195 GCA_035489695.1 Terriglobales bacterium | reverse complement strand
TGCGCCGTGGGCTGCATTCTTGCGCCGCTTCGCGGCTTGACAGACCAAGGCAGCGGTTTCGAATCCCGTGCAGAAGGAAACGTGATGACTCGTGCAAGTGGAACTTTTGAAGTTAAGCTGAGCCCACAGGCTATGGACGACAAAACCGACGCAAGCTTGGGCAGGATGTCACTCGACAAACAATTTCAGGGCGATCTCGATGCCACCAGCAAGGGTGAGATGCTGAGTGCTGGTCCCAACGTCAAGGGCTCCGGTGGTTACGTGGCCATCGAACGGGTGGGTGGAACGCTACACGGTCGTAAAGGCAGCTTCGTCCTGCAACACAGTGGGACGATGACGCGGGGCGCGCAGCAACTGTCGATTAGTGTGGTACCGGACTCTGGTACCGGGCAGCTAACGGGTCTTACGGGCAAGATGAACATCAACATCGTTGACGGAAAACATTTTTATGACTTCGAATACGCCCTGGCCGAGAATGGTTGAGAAGTTCGTCCGAACTAGCATGCGGTGCCGCATGCCGCGAGCGTCCTTGAACCCTGTAAAATGCTGCCAGTTTGCTTCCAGAGGACAACTTATGCGATGGACAACATGGTTGCTTATTTCATTGAGCGTTTTTGTCGCGCTGGCTTGGTGCGATGAAGGGCATCACCACGCTTTGACCGAAGAGGAGATTGGTTCCGTCCACTTCACGACTTCTTGTGCGAAAACGACGGAAGCCAGTTTCAATCAGGCGGTCGCGATGCTGCACTCGTTCCAGTACGAAGATTCAGGTCGCGCCTTCGATGCTATCTCGCTCCAGGATCCGACCTGCGCGATGGCGCAGTGGGGCGTCGCCATGTCTCACTACCACGGTCTATGGCATAACGGCGACATGGCGGCTGGGCGCGAGGCATGGCGTAAAGCACACGACATCGCCAGCGCTGATTCGAAGACCACAGCCCGCGAAAAGGCTTACATCGATGCGTTGGGGGAAATCTATCAGCAAGACGGTAAGGACGAGTACGCTCACGCGCAGGTTTACGAGCAGAAGATGGGAACTCTGCAAGCGGCTTATCCGGATGACAGTGACGCGGCCATTTTTCATGCACTGGCTTTGGACGTTACCGCTTCGAAGACGGACAAGACTTTCAGCCATCAACGCCAGTGCGGGGAAATCCTTCAACCCATCTTCCAGAAACAGCCGCATCATCCTGGAGTTGCTCATTACCTGATTCATTGCTACGACAACCCAGTGCTCGCGGAGCAAGGCCTGAACGCCGCCCGGGCTTATGCCAAGATCGCGCCCGCCTCAGCACATGCCAATCACATGCCATCCCATATCTTCACCCGCGTCGGCTCGTGGGGGGAATCGATTCATTCCAACAAGCGCTCTGCGGAATTGGCCTCGCAGGCAGAAGAGACCTCCAAGAATGGAGAAGCGCGTGATCAGCGGCTTCACGCTTTGGATTACCTCGAATATGCCTATCTTCAAAGCGGGCAAGTGAAGAATGCGAAAGCGGTGGTGGAAGAGATGAAGTCGCTGCCGTCGCTACCAGGACTGACCCTCACGGGAAACTACGCCATCGCCGCAATTCCCGCGCGCTACACCATGGAACTCGCTCAATGGAAGCAAGCGAGCGAATTGCAAGCGCCAAACGATGGCACACCCTGGGCGCAAGCGATTACGTGGATGGCAATCGGAGTGGGTAGCGCACGCTCGAATAATCTTGAGCGGGCCGCGCAGGCTGAGAAGACTCTCGCCGGACTGCGAGATGCTATTACCAAGCAGAACAATACTTACTGGGCGAATCAAGTGGAAGTGCAACGTCGAGAAGTGGCTGCGTGGATCGCAGAACAGAGCGGCAAACACGATGATGGATTAACCATGATGCGGTCGGCGGCAGAACTGGAAGAAAGTATGGATAAAGATGCGGTTACGCCGGGTGCAATCACTCCCGCTCGGGAAATGCTGGCGGAGCTTCTGCTGTTGGCAAAGCGGCCTGGGGACGCGCTCGCGGCCTACCAAGCCGTCTTGAAGATTGCCCCTAAGCGGTTCGATGCGCTGTATGGTGCGGCTAGGTCGGCGGAGGCGAGCGGGAATCCGAGCGTGGCCAACCGGTACTTCCAGGAATTAATTCAGATTTCTGTTGGGGACGAACGGCCCGAGTTGACCACGGCCCGAAAAAAAGTCGCGATCACTGCGGCAAAGTAGGCAATTCGTTCGACCGTTTGCACCACCGTGGTAGAGCGGCCCTTCAGGGCCGCGTTGGAAATGAAGTGGAGATGGGTTTCAGCCTCTGTGGTCGCATTGGGTTTCGCACCGGGGCTAAAGCCCTTATCAAAAGCCGTTGGACGCGGCGCTAAAGCGCCGCTCTTCCACGAGGTGGAATTGTCACGCCATCAAAAACCCCGCCCAAGCAGAGCTTGGACGGGGCATCCTCCAGCGCGGTTACCGCAGTTCTTTTCAGCCAGATCCTTCTGCGTCCTGAATGGTTTCAATGTCCTCGGGCGAACCGACGAGGCCTTGACAAAAGAGGTACAATTTAACCGATTCGTTATAACCGGGGTGCGATATGTTCTACTCTCAAAAAGCCCCTCACGTATTGCCATCCCATCACAACGAACTGGTTCGCTGCAGTGCGAGGTAATTTATGGCGCTCCGTATTTTTGTGGCTGATGATCATGAAGTCGTTCGTCGCGGTATCTGCTCTCTGCTGACCTCTCACTCCGGATGGGAAATCTGCGGCGAAGCTGGTGACGGTCGCGAGGCAGTGGAGAAAGTCGCTTACCTCAAACCGGACATCGTGATTCTGGATATAGGCATGCCGGCGCTGAATGGACTCGAAGCTGCTCGTCAGATTCTGCACAACGATCCTCACCAAAAGATAGCAATCCTGAGCATTACGGATTCCGAGCAAGTGATCCAGGAAGCTTTGAGAGCCGGAGCGAAAGCTTACATCCTGAAATCCGATGGAGCCAAGGATCTGATCGTCGCGATCGAAGCGTTGCAGCTGAACAGAACTTACTTCAACTCCCGAATCGGACAGATCGTGCTCAACGGATTCCTCAACACGGGCAAGATGCCGTCAAAAAGAGCGTCTATCTTACCCGACCTGACGGCCCGTGAGCGGGAGATCGTGCAACTATTAGCGGAAGGGAAGAGCACAAAAGAAGTGGCCGTCACTCTGGGCGTCAGTGTGAAGACAGCCGAGACGCATCGCAGCAATCTGATGCGTAAGCTAGGGTTGCATTGTTTGAGCGAACTGGTGCTGTACGCGGTTCGCAACAACATCGTTCAGGTTCCGGGCGAGCAGGTTTCCGGCACACCCGCTGGACCGTCGAGAATACCGGCAGCATAACCCCCTAAGCCGCCGTCTGCATCCGACACCGCGATCAGAAATTGAGAATCTGAATCGGAAAGGCGCGGCCGTTGCGAATCTCCGCTCCGAGGCTTGCCTCAGGATCTTGGCAGCGGCCTTACGCGCCCGCGGAATATCTTTACCTTCACTTACCTTCTTCTTCCACCCTGAGATTATCGGTGACGGAGAAGACGCCCGGCACACTCTTGGCCTGCATCTCTGCGATTTGTTTGTCCATTTGCCGTGCGACGACGCCTTCCAGAGTCACATTGCCGTTCTCCACGATGATGTGAATTGGCGGTACCGCACGCAATGCGTACTGGCTGAGCACTTCGTTCCCGTAAATGGCGCGATAAACTGCGCGGCGGATACGATCGTCATTGGGGGATAGGGGCAGTACTTTGATCTGATTGTCTACACGCTCCACACCCTCAATCCGCTTGACCACGTTTTCAGCGTCGGATTTCAAGGTTGGCCGCGAGACTTGGCCGAGCAGAGTCACTGTGCCATCCGGAGATACCTTGTACGCCAAATTATCAAACACGCCATAAAACGGCAGCATTACCAATTCGTGATGCACTTCTTTGACGATGCGGTCAATGCCCTTCTGACTCAGGGGAGCGTTCTGAGTACTGGGAGAAGCGCTCTGAGTGTTCGGAGCAGTAGTGGCTGGGGCAGAACCTTGCGGGTTTTGCCATGCAGCGGGCGTAAGCGCCAACAGCAGCGCTAGAGTAATGATGTTCATTGCTATTCTCCTTGCGGATCGAATATCCAGTAAAGATGGCGGAAGTGTGCACTACAATACAGACAATTACCTAATCCCGAAGGTAAGTAGCTCTAGGAGTGAGAATTAGGAAATTCATGGGATCGTCCGCGGGCCGGAACTTCATCAGCTGAATCTCAGACTGGCTTCCATCCGAATTCTACACCCAAAGCAGGGAATAGGCAGGACCATGATACGTAAACTGAAATCCGGGAAATACCGGTTGTACTCCCGAAAGAAGAATGCAAAGACCGGGAAACGTCGCAATCTAGGGACGTTCGGTAGCCGGAAGGCTGCCGAAGCTCACGAGCGGGCAGTGCAATACTTTAAGGGCCGGGGCTAGAGTTCCTGGCGGCGGACCGCCTGCTACGGCTTAGAAGCGGGCCATCAGCATCAGGAAAAGCAGAAACGAAAGTGCGATGGCCGCGATGCTGTTGGCGCGGACTCCGCGATAGGTAGCAGCCCAAGGGAACATAAGGACGTGAAACAGTGGCATGAATTTATCTGGCCACAGCAGTCCGGCCATGCCGAATGCCAGACATATTTGGACAGCAAGAAAAGGACCCAGGTGCTGCATGCTTTCTCCAACGCGAAAAAAGGAATACGGGGAGGGACCCGTTACTGTGAGTTTGCCTATGGGGCAGGTTGAACGTCAACCAAAAAAATCAGCCGCAGGTTACTTTCAATTCACAGGAGTCCATTACGGTCAACGCAGTTTCGGGGGCGGGTTCTGTTTCCGACCGGGGATCTGGTCGGAGCGTTCAGTTCTAGCGGCGGGCTGAGAGCATAGTAAGGATTTCGCGCAGTCCCTGGCGGATGTGTTTCAGTTCTGAGGTTGAGCGTGCCGGGAAAGGCAGCGGGGACTGTTTTTTGTCCCCCTTAATCTCCGCTCGAAGATGCTGGCGTGCGCCGGCGATGGTAAAACCTTCTTCGTAAAGAAGTTTCTTGATGCGCAAAACGCTTTCTACGTCCTTGTGACGATACATCCGCTGCCCGGTGCTGCTTTTGACCGGCTTGAGCTGGGGAAATTCAGTTTCCCAGAAACGCAGGACATAGGCGGGCAGACGGCAGAGGCGAGCGACTTCACCAATGCGAAAATAAAGTTTCTCTGGGATCACCACATCGGTGGTCCGTGCGGACTTGGCGACGGCTCGGCTGCGCAGGCTCATCAGGGTTCCAGAAGTGAAGCCGGTCGGGGAAAGAACCGCATTTCCCCACCCGAGTTTCTAGCACGACCGGGCTTTTGGCACAACTATGAATTTCAGACAGGCGTGTTTTGGGGGCAGGATCAGATACGAGAGAAAAAGCCCCTCGAAAGGTGCTTCTCTCGAGAGGCCGTTGGAACTTACAAGGTCCGTGCGAGGTAACGTCTCGCTGACGGTTAGTGTTTCTTTTTCTTCTTTGCCTTTTTCTTTGCGGGCATGAAATTTCCTCCGTGAACGATTTTCCCTTGCAAGGTTGAAATCAGGGGCCTAATTGCAAACTGCAGCCCAATTGCTAGCATGGGCGGAACTTCTAATACCAGATATTGCGGACTAATACTTGTAATGTCAACACAATTGTGTGACCGCCGAAATGAATTAGTAATTGAGTTGCTCTGGAGAAATGAAGAGTTTTCTGTAAACTTGCCGGTCATTATGCTACGCGATCCCATCGAGCTGGAAATTTTTAAGAACATCTATCACTCCATTGCGGAAGAAATGGGCGCGGCGCTGCGTCGAACGGCGTTTTCCCCCAATATCAAAGAGAGGCGGGATTATTCGTGCGCGGTGTTCGACAGCGATGGTGAAGTGATCGCGATGGGCGACCACATGCCGGTACATCTGGGCTCGATGCCCATGTCGGTGCAGGCGGCGATCGATGGTTGCGAACTGGGACGCGGCGACGTGGTCATGCTGAATGATCCGTTTTCCGGAGGGACACACCTGCCGGATATCACGCTGATTGCACCGTTTTATTTTTCTGGAAAGAGTCGCAAACCGGACTTTTACGTTGCTTCGCGAGCCCACCATGCTGATGTCGGCGGCGCGTATCCCGGATCCATGGGACTGTGCCGCGAAATTTACCAGGAAGGATTGCGTATTCCTCCGGTAC
>DATHJP010000116.1:0-2662 GCA_035489695.1 Terriglobales bacterium | reverse complement strand
GACTACTACCTACGCCTTATCGTAAACGGACTTGCTGCTAAACTTTTTCCCCTTCTCGTCTGTCCCATTAATCGTGACGGTGCGTGATTTGCCATCTGCCGCAACGGTAATCCTGCCTGACCAGACCATTTTGCCGTCCTTCCAGGTGGTGATGTCATTCGTCCGCTCGTTTACCTCTTTGTAGGAGGCAGAGTTCCAAGCCATATTCCCTTTCGCTGGGTAGGCTTTGCCATCGAATTTGCCCACCCAAACGCCGTGAGTCGGTTTCCCATCCTTGTCTACACCATCCACCGTCACCTTAATTTTGTCCTTCTGCTCCGTGTAAGTGACCGTCGTGCTCTTGCCCATCCCCGGCGCGAGTTTCGACTTCGCCTCATTGAGCTTCCACGTGCCCAGGTGAGGGTTGGCCGCGAAGCAGGCGCCTGCCGCTATAAACGACAGAGCCAAAGCTATTACTGCAATTCGAGTTTTCATCATGCGAGGGATTCCGCCGGAAATGCCGGTCGGCGTCAATACTTAACCGCGGATTACGCGATTAACGATCTATCGAGCATATAGAATCCAGAATCGGCACCGGTCTTCAGTCCCGCAACTACGGGAAGTTGGCCGGTTAGATTCGTGCCGTAAATCCGCGGTATCCGTGTAATCCGCGGTCAAAAACAAAAGCATTGACGGAAAACAGAATTCGCGGCTCGATCATTCCCATGAAAATAAGAACCCTGGTATTCACTCTCACCCTTGGCCTTGCAGCCTCAGCTGTCTGCCTGGCTGGCGACACGAAGGCTGAACAAGCTCTTCGTGACGCTGATGCCGCCTGGTCGAAAGCGGCAGGAAACAAGGATCTCGACAAAACGATGTCGTACTACTCCGCTGACGCCACTGTGTTGCCTCCGAACGCCGCGATTGCAACCACAAAGGAAGAAATCAAGAAGATATGGCAGGACATGCTCGCAAGCCCCGGCTTCGTCATAAGTTGGAAAGCGACCAAAGTAGAGGTGGCGAAATCCGGCGACCTTGGCTTTGTCAGTGGCACATATGAACTGACCATGAACGACGCCAGTGGGAAGCCGCTCAATGATCGCGGCAAATACGTGGAGGTTTGGGAAAAGAAGGCCGATGGAAAGTGGAAATGTGGAACGGATACCTGGAACTCCGACCTTCCAGCATCACCGCCCGCCGAAAATAAATAAAGCCTAGTGACTGGTGATACGTGACGAGCGAAGGGCGGGTCACGATCTGTAGAGGCGGCCGTGTCGGCTGCAACCATGACTCTCGAACAGCTTAATATCGTACTTCAACTTGTCGGCACACTCGGCGTCATCGGCTCGCTGATCTTTGTCGGCCTGCAGGTCCGGCAGAACACGAAAGCGACCCGTGTTCAGGTCCAGGAAAACATGACCACGGGCTACATCTCAGTTGCACAGGTATTGATCGAACATGCAGAGGTATTCACCCGGGGAATTGCGGCCACGCGCGAGGTCGTTAGCGTCCTTCTCCGATGCCCAAAAGATGACCTACTTCAGTGCCATCTTCGCGATGTTTAAGCATTTCGAGAACATTCATTCGCAGCGCGAACGTGGTTTCATCGATAACGAATCCTGGATAGCCTGGAGCGAGCATGCCCTGATGTATTTCAATCAGCCAGGTGTGAAAATGCGGTGGGAACTACGCCGCGGCAGCTTCAATCCGCGCTTCAGAAACTTCCTTGAATCTTCGCCGCCTCCGAACGTGACCACCTTTGTCGAGATTATGGGTGGAAGCGCTATCAGCAGACAGGTCACTGAATGACCATTGCGTCATCCATTGCAGCAAAGCGGCCTATAATGGTATTAGGCGGAAACATTCCGTATAATCCTAGTTAGATGACTCGCTTGAAAACCAAAAGATGTGATAGGTAACATCCAGCTTTTTGAGTTCTGTATCCAAGTGAGGCCCAAAATATGAGCACGCACAATTTACCTAGCAACCCGGATGTTCCTCCATCCGTAGGCATGTTACAGATGATCTCTGGCTTCTGGATTTCGCGCGCTATTTATATCGCGGCAAAGCTCGGCATTGCCGATCAACTTCGTGATGGGCCTAAGACTGTTGACGAGCTTGCCGCTGCCACCGCAACCCATGCTCCATCCCTTTATCGAGTGCTGCGTGCTCTCGCTAGCGTAGGTGTTTTCAGTGAAGATAAAAAGAGAGGTTTTGCTTTGACACCACTGGCCGAGACCTTACGAACCGACGCTCCTGGCTCGCTGCGCCCGACGTCCTCGTTTGCAAGCTGGTTGAAGGCAAGATTACCTACGTGCATCGCCGTCTCTGGCCTCCATTGATCAAGCTTGCCTCCCGATTCGGGAAGGAACAGCTGGCCAAAGTATGGGACGAGCACACTCCCAGCGGGGCGCACCAGTCGAGACGCGAACATTTTCCAAACTGGGTACCGTCCCAGGTCATGAAGGAGGCCGAGGCACTCTCAGTCGCGGAGGCCGAGAAGATTCTCTCGCCGTGGCTAGCATTGGGTAGAAGCGCGTGAGAAAGGTGTGCCGAGGATCGCCGCGCTCGTCTGACCGCACCGCTAATTTCTGACATCTGTCTTCTCCCCTCTCACTTCTCACCTCTATTTTCTGACCTCTAACTTTTAACTTCTGATCTCTGATCTCCGACCTCTGTCCTC
>DATHJP010000115.1:0-2509 GCA_035489695.1 Terriglobales bacterium | reverse complement strand
CGGTGTTCGACGGCAGCTCTAAAGATGCGGTCCATCACTATTTGACCAGCTTTTCCGGCATGCCAGATTCTGATGGACACATTATCGATTTAACCGCTGCTTCTCGTATTTCTGTCGTCGGCCCACTGCTCAAACGCATGGAACTCTTTACCGAGGACGATCGTCCACTGCTCGAGGGAATGAAGATTGGAGCGCGGCTCAAGGTAAAAATACATTTCGATCTGCCTAATCCAACCAACAGCTTCAATATCGGATTGGGTTTCAACGATTTTTTTGGGCAGCGCATGTTTACTGCCCATAGTCAGTTTGAACCCGATCGGACCACCACCCAGCGAGTGGGGCCCCAGGTGTTTGTGTGTGATATTCCGAGCCTTACGCTGATGCCCGGGGATTACACCGTGCGAGTGTGGCTTGACATTGGAAACACGGAAGCGGACTTGATCAATGATGCCGCCCGCATCACCGTGATTGAGTCGGACTACTACCAGACTGGCAAAGTTCCGTGGAATGGCACATTCGTCTTGAAGCATCGGTGGTATCTGGAGCAAGCGGCAGACGAGCGCAAATTGAAGGCGTCAGGGGTGAGTGCAGATAATGCCTAGCCAATCACCCATCTTAGTGCTGGCGTCGAGCTTTTACACCGAGGCTCTGGAGATACCGTTTACGCAAGCGCTCGCCAGGCGCGGTCACACTCATTCCGTCGTCTGTGTGCCCTATAACCAGTTGTTCACGTTTCTCCTGGATCCACGCTCGGTCATCCAGGAGAATGTCGATGCCAGCGTGGTGCTGCTGTTGCGCGTGGAAGACCTCATACGATTGGAACTTGCCCAGCGCAACGCCAACGCGTCCGATTCCACTGTCCGGCTATTGCGGCAACGAACAGAGGAACTTGTGGATGTTCTGAGCCGGATTTCGCGGCTTCGCCTTACCGTCATGATGTGTCCATCGGGAAGAGGCGCTTATGACGTGGAGTTTCTCGGCAATGCCCCGCGAGTCGCTGAGCATAAGATCCTCGCCGCGTTACGCTCCCGGCAAAAACATCTCGTTGTCGCCTGGTCGGACTTCGAACGAGCTGCCCGGCCAGGCAACTGGTTCAATCCTGCGGGTGATCGTTTGGGACATGTACCCTTCATGCCCGAGGGTCTGGACGCGTTGACGGATTTTTTTGTTGCGCAGCTCGATCGCATGCCGACCGCTCGACTGATGTCCCAGTCAGGCGGCAATGATGTAATGGACCTCGAGCGTTTTCTCACCAGCCTTGACGTGGGCATGACCATCGCACCGCTGACTATCGAGGATGAGCAACCAGTCCTTGACTTGATCCGTCACACCACCCATTTCGTGAATCTGCCCAACCAGAAATGGGATGGCGGACGTCTTCGGCCAGCAGGCGGCGAAAGTTGGGTCGTGCGGGTTCACGATCGGTTTGGAGAGTACGGTGTCTCGGGCGCGCTCACCTTTGACTTCGAATCAAACGTGATGCGCGTCCATCTCCTGTTCTTGTCATGCCCCGTGCTTGGCAAGCAGGTGGAGTACGCGCTGCTCATTTGGATGGCTCAAGTGGCGGAGCAGCGACACGCTGAAAGCATCGAGGTGCCGTTCGTGCGGGGACGCGACAATCAGGGATTGAGCGGCCTTCTGGCCCGCCTGGCCGAGGATGCGCAAGCTTCTGAAACCGCGCCTCTCCCCACAGGCCCTGAACACCGCTTCCATCTGCGCGTTTCCGAACTCGCCGAGCGCGTGGGGAAAGAATCGCAAAGTCCGGCGGTGGTTTCGGCAATTCTTTCCAAAATGCAGATCGCTGAGGTCACAAGTTGACTGAACACGCAACGGTGAGAGTTGAAGATAAAATACGCGGTTACCTCCTCGCTCGCTACCCGGCGCTCCAGGCAAGAGGCGTGGGCGATGACGACTCGCTGGTTGGCGTATTGGACTCGCTTGCCGTCTTGGGTCTCATCGGCTTTCTGGAACCGCAGTTCTCCATTGAGCTTAGTCCCGCGGATGTAACCGATGAGAATTTCGGGTCGATCACCGCGATCTCCCAGCTTGTGGCACGGCTCGATGGATCGAGCAAGTAACTCCAACGCAGGGGAAAATGGCCAACCTCTTTCTCTTACATCATTTGCTGGAACAGGCGTCAGCAGCGACTCCTGATCGAGAGGCCGTCGTAGACCTGGTTGGCTCGCGACGTTCGTTCACCTATCGCGCGCTCCACTCCATGGCAATCCATTGCGCCGCTGTGCTGCAGGAACAAGTACTCGAGCGTGGCGATCGGGTCGCGATCTATCTTCCAAAGTCTGCCGAGGAAGCCGCGGGAATCTTTGCAGTGACAACGGCAGGTGGGGTCTTCGTAAGCGTTAACGCGCTTTTGCTTGGACATCAAGTAGCTCACATCTTGGCCGACTGCGGCGTGAAATATCTGATTACGTCAAAGAAGGACTGGAAGCGAGTTCGTGAAGAAGTCGGGAAGGTCGAGTCATTGCGCTGTTTACTGTTCGTCGATGGTAAC
>DATHJP010000114.1:0-5082 GCA_035489695.1 Terriglobales bacterium | reverse complement strand
GAACCGCTCCTGATATTATCGTGAGAATTCATATTAAGGTTCGGAGGGCGCTAACCAACAGCACACAACTGAATCGCGATGAACCATAAAACTGAGTCAAGGTGGAGCCGCTGGGCAGCATCACTTCTCACAGCGGCAGTCGTCACCCTAACCGGTTGCACTACTGTTCCGTCGGATGCCCTCACATCCTTTGCAAGCGGGATAACAACGGCGCGAACGCAATCCCAGGAAGCGTTCAACACGGTCAACGAACTCGTGGCTGACGCGTCGCTCGACTTTGCGGCGAGTCAGACGAATTTGGTCGAGTCCAGCTTCGCAGCCGGGCTGGATGAAGAAAGTCTTGCGGCCTGGGACGAAATACTTGAAAAGCTGGAAAAATATGCCCGACACCTCCAATTGCTCACCTCGCCGGACCTAGCCGGATCGTTCGACGACGAAGCTGTCAATTTAAGCGGCGAACTGAAAAATTTCGGCCAGCATTTGCAGGGAGCAGGCCTCATCAACAAATCCCCGGAGATCAGTCCGGCCATTGCCACCGGCTTCACGAAGCTAGGTGAAGTGATCATCCGCCTCCGCGCCCAAGCGCGCGCCCGCAAAGTGCTTGCGGACACGGATGCCGAGATAGGCCGCATTCTCCGCACCATGGCAGGGAGCGTTGGAACCTCGCGGACCAACGGGATTCGCGGCACGGCCACGTCGCACTGGACGCAATTCCTTGGCGAGAAAAAAGTTGCGTTTCGAACGCAGTCCGATCAGTCCGGCAAACGCCAGGTCGCGGCGGACTTCCGGAAGTTAATGGAGCGACGGAGTGCTCAGGACCTGGTTTTGTTATCTTTGCGCCGGTCGCTCCTGGAGCTTGCGGACTTGCACCATGCCCTTGCTCAGGGTGAACGCTTGAGCGCAGAATCGGCCGCCGGTGCCATCGCCGATGAAATCAAACGCACCCGCGACCTCAGCAGCCGTTTCCAAGACAAACTTAAGAACCAATAACACCACTGCCTGTTTCTTATGAACGAAGATCTTCAACAACTTCACAATTTGCTCATCGCCCAACACCAGGCTCTGTTTGCCAAGCTGGATGACGCGAGCGACGTCGATGAAGCCAAAATGATCCTCACCGAAATGCAGGAAATCCTGCACCGGATAGACGTCCTGCAAGGCCTGCTTTTCCGGGAGACGACGACCGCCCTCAGGAACAGCCTCACAAAAGTGGACGACGCCAACACAGAACTGACCAAAGCTCTCAAATCCGCCGGGACGGCAGCAGACATCATCAAAGGCGTCGGAAAGTTTTTGACGGTGGTGGATAAGGCGATCGACCTCGCGAAGACATTGGCGCCGCTCGCCGTTTAGGACGTATGAATAATCGTCGCACCTTATCTCGGCAGATCGATACGGTGAAAGAATTCACATTCCTTGAAAGAACAGCGGTGCGAGAACCGTATTCAACATCAGGCGCACTCTGATGAACAGAAAATTGCCATCAAGGATTCTGCCGGAACGAGGCCGCAAGCAAGCGGAGTGTTGTTCGACAATTCACCCGTTCGGCGAACATCAGAAACAAACAACGAAAGAAAGCCAGCCATGCAAACCAAACTCCGGCAAAGCTATGTTGAAGGCGAATCCCCAATCAAGATCGGCCGATACGCAGTGCGGACCAGCCGGTGCACTTGCTATCTAGCCAGGAGCCTGCTCGTTCTCGTCATTCTGTTCATGTTCCTTGTGGGCAATCGTGCCTTTCCCTGGGGTGTGGAAGGTCATCAGGCGGTTGGCGAACTTGCTCGAGGGTTGCTGACCAACACTGCGCGACAAAAGATCAATGCGATCCTGAGCAACGATGACTTGGCGGCAGTATCCATCTGGGCCGACGAAGTTCGGCAGGCAGGTAAGAGGCACAGCGGCCCGCTGGTCCACGATCCCGAAACGATCAAGTTCAACCAAGATTTCCCCAACAATGACAAATGGCACTTCGTCAACCTCCCATTGGCGATGCCGGAGTATACCGACAACGGCGATTTCAGTTCACCGGAAGACGTCGTTCACGCGATCAACAGTTGCATCGACGTTCTTGAGAACAAATCCACTCGCTTTACCAGAATCCAGGCGCTCCGGATGCTGGTTCATTTTGTGGGTGATGTGCATCAGCCTCTGCACGTGGGGACCGGCTATTTCTCCTTCGATAACAAAAATATGGCCCACCTCATTGTGGATCCCGTTCAAGCCCGCGGAGAATCCGACGACCGGGGAGGGAACGATCTCTTTTATTCCAAGTCGGGGGAATTGCACGCGTATTGGGACGCCCAGTTGGTGTCTAAGATAGACAAAACCACCGACGCCCCCACCTTAGCCGCTTTTCTCAAGAATCATGTCGATGCAGTTACATGGAAGGACACGGGTGATCATCACCAATGGGCCGAGAAGTGGGCGAGCGAATCGGCGCACGAGGCGCAGGCGGCCTACCAGGGCATCAAATTTGGCGCAGCAACCTTCAAGGGCGTCCAGCATCCCACGCTGGATCGAATCCAGATCAAACTCCCCAAGGCGTATCTCGCCCAGCAGAGCGACCGGGCGACTCAACAGCTCGCCAAAGCGGGCTTCCACCTGGCGGAGCTGCTGAACAACCTGCAATGGCCTTGAAACCTGAAGAGTCGGTCAGAGAAAAGGAAAAGATATGGCTATCAAATACTGGATGATCTCAAACCGGAACGTGAGCAAGGAAGGCCTGGGAGCAGATCGGAGTTCGCTGAGTTATTGGGTCAGCGAGACCGACGGTCTGGATGACTTTGCCAAATGGGGGAAAGTGGGAGGCGGCACGTTCATAAAGAGCTTGGCCGCCGTTGCAGATACGTTTCCGCCGGCCGCCGATCTCGCCGATCATGAGGACCAGAAACACGTAACGCTCTTTGTGCATGGGTTCAACAACGATTGGAAGGACGCCGTAAGGCGGTATGAATCTCTGACCGGCAAACTTTTCGGCGGAAACGGGGGATTGGGTCAGTGTGTCCTGTTTACGTGGCCTTCAGATGGCATGACACTCGGTTATCTTCCCGACCGTGCTGACGCCCGCAGTTCGGGCGAGGACTTGGCCGATGTGCTAAGTGATCTCTTTGACTGGCTGCTCGACAAACAGGAAGCAGGAGCGGCTGACCCGGCCAAAGCCTGCAAGGCAAAGACGTCCCTCATCGCGCATAGCATGGGGAATTATGTTCTTCAAAATGCCATGCAGGTCTGCTGGACCCGCAAGAATCAACCCCTGCTCTTGAGCCTGATCAATCAACTGCTCATGGTGGCTGCGGACGTGGACAACGACCTGTTCAAGAGCGGCGAACAGGTTGACAAGGGTGACGGCGACGCGATTGCTAACCTCTGTTACCGCATCACGGTGCTCTACTCGGGGTTGGATTCGGTGTTGGGATTGTCGGCGGGCATGAAGCATTTCGGCAAGCGGCGGCTGGGACGCAGCGGCCTGGACCCGACGTGTCTCGTTCCAGACAACGTGTGGGACGTCGATTGCACGCCCTTGATCCAACCGGACACGAAGGGTGTCCATTCGATCTATTTCGAGAAACCGAAGATAATCGATTTGATGCGTGAAGTGCTTCGAGTAGTGGATCGGACCGTCCTGGTGGGAAAAGGCTTGGCGCCGGGTAATTCCTAATAGATGCGGTTCGTAAAGAGCCAACAGGATGCGACGGCAGGTCGGACGCTGTGCCAAGTTAACCAATACAATGAAAACTCAAATCGCTCTCATCGCCATGCTATTGCAGGCACTTTTGCTGTTCGCACAGGCGCCCGCTTCAAGAGTGATCGCAACCAATGCTGTTCGCATTAAATCGTACGCGATTCCCAAAATTGTTGATCCCAAAGCCGTGTTCGTAAAGGACGCAAAAATGCACGTGCCGATTGACCTCGGTGGTTTATCGGTCAAGGAGTTCCGGATGCTCACGTCGGATGGAAATCGTTGGAATGTTGCCACCAACGCACTGACATACACCGCGTCGTCGACAAACATTGTCGTTCCTCCCAACCATCAATACATCGTGCTGGAGAATTCGCATAAAAGCGCCATTGCCAAGGCGTCGCTATCGACCAATGGCATCCGGGTGCCGGTTCATTTGGGTCTTGCAGAATCCACGGCGCCCGGCGCGGCAAAATCCGAGATCATTGGAGGCACCCTATTCCTCCAGCCGGCACGGGTGCCGCTGCCGTGGAGGCAAAATCTCCAAGCCTATGCCACGGAATTGGAGATTGGATGGGACTTGGCGGATAGACGCGGAACGATAAGTCTTGACCATCCGGTAATGATCCAGTTCCACACAACCAACGCCGAGGTTCGTCCGAACTCTGTGAAGATCGAGCGTACGGGTACCGAAGGCTATACCAGCGTGACCGTACTTTGCGAACGACACGATCTTGAGGCAAGCGTTACCGCGCACGGGAACGTGTTGGATGAGTCGTGCGTTTTACCGATCCTAGCGAGGCTCAGTGACCTCCAAATCACGGCTTCTCCAAAGAAGGTAGCCGGATACGGATTGGGCACGGCGACCCTGATGGTCCGACGACTGGCCGAGGACCGCACGGAATTGGCAGATCAGAGCGATCTTTCCGTGACGCTCGTGACCGTGCGAGGAAACCTGGCTTCGACTTTGACGATCCCCGCAAACAAGAGTTCTGCGGAAATCGTGCTCCGTTCTTCCGGCCTCGGTTTGATCACCGTAACTGCTTCCGCCAGCGGTCTATCTCCCAAAGAAGAGAGGCTTGAGTACATCTTTCCGCTGAGTTTGATCGTGTGGGCGTGTCTCGGCGGGTGTTTGGGCGGTGTCTGCCGATCATTCAAGGGAGCCAAGCGGGGACCAAACTGGCTTCTTAAAAACTGCCTGCGCGGGTGTGCCTTGGGACTCCTTGCCGCAGCATTTGTGTTCGCGGGATTGATCACCGGAATCTTGCCTTCTTCGTTGATTGGAACGGAATTGGGAGCGTTCGTTTCTGCTGCCGTCTTCAGTTACGGTGGAACTGCCTTGCTCGAGAACTATCTCAAACCATTGCTCAAGCGTGGTTGAACATCGAGGCTTACGGATGTTC
>DATHJP010000113.1:0-6723 GCA_035489695.1 Terriglobales bacterium | reverse complement strand
GCACGAACACGCCGGTTGCCCAGGTGATCGATGTCGTCCACCGTGCCGATATTCTTGCGCAGCTTGAGCAGATAACGAATAGTCGAGTAGAAATCGTCAGGCTCCAGCGTGCGATTGTCCAGATTGGTGGCGTCATTCTTGTCATATAACTTGATGTTGAATTTCAAACGGCCCACGCGCGAGAAATCGTATTTGCGCGGGTCGAAGAACATTCCGTGGAAGAGCGCAGTCGCCGTATCCAGCGTCGGCGGATCACCCGGACGCAGTTTGCGATAAATCTCGATCAGCGCTTCCTGCGGCGTCTTCACCGCATCGCGCTTCAAGGTCTGACAGATGACAACTCCAACATCATCCCGCTCGGGGAAGAACACGCTAAGTTCCACAACGCCGGAATCCAGAATTTTCGACAGCTTGTCGGCCGTTAGCTCCGAGTTGGCCTCGAGCAGGACCTCGCCCGTAGTCGTATCCACGACATCGCCGGCTACCCAGGCGCCTTCGAGGTCGCTGATGTCTACCTCAATCTCGCTTACCTTTGCCTTTTGGATATCCTTCAAGATCGCGGCATTGATCTTGCGGCCGGAATGAGCGATTTCATCTCCCGACTTGTTCTTAATGCTGTGAGCCAACTTCATGCCCAACAGGTTGGTCGGCTTTTCGCTGGTGGGATCGAGCGTCCAGTAAAGTTTCTTGTCCTTAATTGTGAGGCGATCAACGGTATAGAACGTCCGCAGAATGTCTTCGCTGGAACGCAGGCCCAGGGCGCGAAGAAAAATAGTGCCCAGAAACTTGCGCTTGCGGTCAATGCGCACGTACAGAACGTTCTTCTGGTCGTACTCGAACTCTACCCAAGACCCACGATAGGGAATAATCTTGCCCAGGAAATAAGTCCGGTTACTCGCCGTCTCGAAGAAGACTCCCGGTGAGCGGTGCAACTGGCTGACGATCACGCGCTCGGTGCCATTGACGATGAACGTGCCGTTCTGCGTCATCAGCGGCACATCGCCGAAGAATACTTCCTGCTCCTTGATATCGCGGATAGAACGGTTGCCGGTCTCCGCGTCCTTTTCATAAATCGTCAGACGCATGGTGACTTTGAGCGGAGCGGAATAAGTCATTCCACGCTCTTCGCATTCGTTCACGTCGTACTTGAGTTGCAGTCCGACCGGGTCGCCGCACTTGTTGCAGAAATCAGGCGTGTTGGCGTTATAAGTTCCGCATTTGTTGCAAAGCACGTCGCCAGGATGAAACGGGTCAGTGATGACCGTCGATCCGCAATTCTTACAAGTGGTTCGCAGGTGATGCAGGCCCTTCAAGTGACCGCATTTGCATTCCCAGTTGCCAATGGCGTAATCCACGAATTCCAACTGCGACACATTTCGGAAGTCGCTGATCGGGAACACCGACTGAAAGACTGCCTGCAAACCGGCATCGTCGCGCTCACTGGGCAGACGATCCATTTGCAGGAAGCGCTCATAGGAACGCTTCTGCACCTCAATCAGATTTGGAATCTGGATGGTGGCTGGAATTTTGGAGAAATCAAACCGCGTGCGATAGACATCATTATGATTGTTCATTGCCATTCGGAAACTCCCAACTTTCAAGCGCAGCTGCCGGCTGCGACAAATCTCGGAATGTAGGGCGCGTCAGCCGCGCCATCGTGGTTAAGAACTCGTGGAACTTTGGAAGACACAGATGCGCCCTTGGGGACATGACTCCCCCAAGGCGCCGCTAGTGGCACTTGGTCTCTCTTGATTTGTATCTTTCCGCGCCAGTCTCTAAGGCCTGTTCCCGTCCCGCTGCCCGCGGAACAGTCTGCCAACCCTTACAAGCGACTCAACTCCGCTTCCCTGGGCCGTTGGAGTGGAGAGTCGCTGTAACCTCGATGAAGTGGGAAGCGGTATGTTATTTAGATGATAACACCGCTTCAAAAGCTTCACCAGATAAAGATCGTTCTTCCCGGCTGAACTTGCAATCAACCGGGGGATCGCAAATGGCACGGTTGGTGACGGATTCCCATCGCGCACGGGATCCCAGACCGTCTCCCAGCCGCCTGCCGCTTATTTCACTTCGACGGTCGCGCCGGCATCGGTGAACTTCTTCCGGATAGTCTCCGCTTCTTCCTTGGAAACACCCTCTTTCACCGCTTTTGGCGCGCCATCCACCAGATCCTTGGCTTCCTTCAGGCCGAGGCTGGTGACTTCGCGTACCGCCTTGATTACATTGATCTTATTGGCGCCAACGTCCTTCAAAATGACGCTGAACTCGGTCTTCTCCTCCGCCGGAGCTGCCCCTGCTGCTGCTCCACCGCCAGCCATCATCACCGGGGCCGCGGCAGCCGCCGAGACGCCGAGACGCTCTTCGAGTTTTTTCACCAATTGCGCCGCGTCGAGCAGCGACAATCCCACGATTTGCTCTTCTAACTGCTGCAGATCCGCCATGTCTGTTTTCTCCGTTTCAAGTTATCAGTTTGCTGATTCGTTATCTGTCGGCAAAGTTTCCAGTGCATCTGGGCTCCTGACCCGCCGCGCCAGACAACGCCGCAGTCAAAACCCCGCGCAACCCTCGCCTACTGATAACTAAATCGTTCCGGACAGCTCTAGCCGCCTCGAAATTCGTTTTGTACTTAAGCTTCTTTGAACTTCTTCTTTTCCACGCCCTGGCCGATTACAACGGCCAAATCACGCCCGATTGCGTTCAACACCGTAACCAGGCGCTGCGCCGGGGCATTGATAAGAAACAGCAACTTGGCGTGCAATTCGCCCTTCGAAGGCATGGCAGCCAGCGCCTTGATCTCATTGATCGAGACCACGCGGCCTTCCACGATCCCCGACTTAAAGGTGAACTCGGGGTTGTCCTTGGCGTACTTGGCCACTGCTTTGGCCAGCGCTACCGGATCGCCTTCCGTATAAGCAATCGAGGTCACGCCCGAGAGATCCTTCAAGGCCTCTTCGACCTTGGTGCCCTTGGCAGCGCGTTCCGCTAAGGTGTTCTTCACCACCCGGTACTTGGCGCCGCTGCTGCGCAGCGACTTCCGCAGCTCGTAATCCTGAGCCACAGTGAGCTTGCTGTAGGTCGCAACGATTACGCTGGAGACGCTTTTCAGCTCTTTGCTCAGTTCCTCAACCTGCTCGAACTTCTTTGCTTTGGTGACAGCCATTTTCGAATCCCTTTAGAGTTCTAAATTGTCCGCAAGCTCGGTGGTTACGCCTTGGCCGCTGCCTCAACTGAAGAGGTATCGATCAAAATCCCCGGCCCCATGGACGAACTGAGCGTGCATCCCTTGATGTACTTGCCCTTGGCCACTGTGGGCTTGGCTTTAATTACGCTGGTGATGACAGTCGTGGCATTTTCCACCAACTTCTGCGCCGGAAACGAAATCTTGCCCACCGGCACATGAACGAGTGCAGTCTTGTCCGTGCGGAACTCCACTTTGCCGGCTTTGACTTCCTGCACCGCGCGCGCCACGTCAAATGTAACGGTGCCAGTCTTCGGATTCGGCATCAGCCCTTTGGGACCGAGAATCTTACCCAACCGTCCCACCGACTTCATGACGTCGGGAGTCGCGATCAAAGCATCGAAGTCTGTCCAGTTTTCCTTGGTGATCTTCTCCACCATATCTTCGCCGCCCACGAAGTCAGCGCCGGCCGCTTCAGCTTCTTTCACTTTTTCGCCACTGGCGATTACCAGAACTTTCTTCGACTTGCCCAGACCATGCGGCAGCACTACGGTCCCGCGAACCATCTGGTCAGCGTGCTTGGGATCCACTCCCAGCCGCATCGTGACTTCGACCGTCTCATCGAACTTGGCGTATTTAACTTTCTGCAGTAGAGGCACAGCATCCTGCAGGGGATACGCGCGTTTCTCCACTGCCTCGCGCGCCTTAGTAATGTTCTTTCCTGCTTTTCTCATTTAGGCTTTCCTTGTCTGCCACCGCGGCTCGTTCTTCCGGGCCGCCGTAGTCTTTGCGACTTTACCCAACTACATCAATTCCCATGGAACGAGCTGTCCCACGCACGCTCTTCACGGCGGCATCGACGGAAGCCGCATTCAAGTCCGGCATCTTCTGTCGAGCGATCTCCTCGACTTGCTTGGCCGTAACCTTACCTACTTTGTCTTTGTTCGGCGCTCCCGAGCCCTTGGCAATCCCCGCGGCCCGCTTGAGCAATATCGACGCCGGCGGCGTCTTGGTAATAAACGTGAATGACCGGTCGTTATAGACCGACACCACCACCGGAATGATCAAGCCTTCCAGTTCCTTCGCGCTGGTACGCGCATTGAACTGCTTGCAAAATTCCATGATATTGATCTGCGCCTGACCCAAAGCCGGTCCCACCGGAGGCGCCGGCGTAGCCTTCCCTGCCGCAATCTGAAGCTTTACCGACCCTGTGACTTTCTTAGCCATAATGTCTTCTCAAACGAACTTAATTGTCGATTGGCGTTTCAATCGAAAATCGGCAATCGAAAATCGTAAATTTGTTTACGACACTTTCTCCACTTGATTGAACTCCAACTCCACCGGCGTCGAACGCCCGAAAATCGTCACCATCACCTTAAGCGTCTCGCGGTCTTCATTCACCTCATCCACGATGCCCGTAAAGCTCGCGAACGGCCCTTCCGTGATACGCACCGACTCGTTCTTTTCAAACTTGACCTTGAGCTTGGGCTTGTCCTTGGCCTCACCCACGCGAAACACGATGTGCTGGACTTCTTCTTCCGAAAGCGGCGTCGGTTGCTGACCTGTTCCCACAAACCCCGTAACCCGCGGCGTGGACTTGACCACGTGCCACACGTGATCATCCATATCCATTTCCACCAGCACATATCCGGGATAGAACATGCGCTCCGTGGTGTACTTCTTGCCGCCGCGCACTTCGGTGACGGCTTCGGTAGGGATGAGCACCTTACCGATTTTTTCTTGCAGGCCGAATGCCTGGACCCGCGACTCCAGCGACTCCTTCACCTTGCGTTCGAATCCCGAATAAGAGTGGATGATGTACCACTTCATATTCGGATTACGGGGAGGATCCGCAGCCGGCGTAGATTCGGCAGTTGCCTGCTCGTCCGTCCCGGCTTCCATGGTTCCGTTTTTCTCTTCTTCCTGCATATCGTCCAGAACTCCAACTTCCTTCTTGGCTTTCAACGATGCACCATATACTTGAACAAATAATTGATCCCGGTTCCGATGGTGTTATCCACCGCCCAGAAATACACTCCAAAAAGGAAAACGGTAACAATCACCACCCCAGTCGTGGCCTGCACTTCCTTGAACGACGGCGTGGTCACCTTCCTCATCTCGGTGCGCACGTCGTTATAGAAGGTTCTGGTTCGCTCCGGCCAAGCCTTAATCGTCGTCGTCAGCCCGTTTTGTTGAGTTGCAATCGACATCTAGCTTCCTACTTTTCCTTTATTTCTACCGCTCACCAAAACTCTGGCAGGGGCGGAGGGATTCGAACCCCCAAGTTCGGTTTTGGAGACCGACAGTTTAACCGTTGAGCTTACGCCCCTGAATCAGTGACTAGTGTCTAGTGGCTAGTCGAACAAACTAGTCACTAGCCACTAATCACTAGCCACTTTCTTACTTAACTTCCTTGTGCGGCGTATGCTTCCGGCAACGTGCACAGAACTTCTTCAACTCCAACCGATCCGGCTTAGTCTTCCGGTTCTTGGTCGTCGAATAGTTCCGCTCTTTACAGTCACCGCACTGCATCGTAATAATTTCTCGGGGCATTCCTCACTCCTCAACCTTCTGCCTACTGCACAATCTCCGCAATGGTCCCAGCGCCCACGGTATGCCCGCCTTCGCGGATAGCAAACCGCAAGCCCTTTTCCATCGCCACCGGCGTGATCAGTTCAATCACCAGGCTGACGTTGTCTCCAGGCATCACCATCTCGGTTCCGCCCGGCAACTCGGCTACTCCGGTCACGTCCGTCGTCCGCAGATAAAATTGCGGACGATATCCTTTGAAGAACGGCGTATGCCGCCCGCCTTCTTCTTTGGTCAGGATGTACACCTCAGCCTTGAACTTGGTGTGCGGCGTAATCGATCCACCCTTGGCCAAGACCATGCCGCGCTCCACATCTTCTTTCGCGATGCCGCGCAACAGCAGTCCAGCATTGTCTCCCGCCAAGCCTTCGTCCAATTGCTTCTTGAACATTTCGACACCGGTCACGACCGTCTTTCTGGTCTCGCGGAAGCCGACAATCTCTACTTCTTCTCCGACTTTCACTTTGCCGCGCTCGATTCGTCCCGTCACCACCGTGCCGCGGCCCGAGATCGAGAAAATATCTTCGATCGGCATCAGGAAAGGCTTTTCAATTTCGCGCTTGGGGATCGGCACCGACTCATCCACCGCCGCCATCAACGCATCAATCTGTTTTTCCCACTTGGCTTCGCCGTTCAATGCGCCCAGTGCCGATAGACGGATCACCGGGACGTCGTCGCCAGGAAACTGATAGCTCTTCAGCAACTCGCGTACTTCGAGTTCCACCAAATCCAGCAGTTCAGGATCATCCACCGCATCGCACTTGTTCAGGGCAACGACGATGTAAGGCACACCTACTTGCCGTGCCAGAAGCACGTGTTCGCGCGTCTGCGGCATCGGACCATCGGTCGCCGCCACAACTAAGATCGCGCCATCCATCTGCGCCGCGCCTGTGATCATGTTCTTGATGTAATCGGCGTGTCCCGGGCAATCGACGTGCGCGTAGTGCCGCTTGTCGGTC
>DATHJP010000112.1:0-2071 GCA_035489695.1 Terriglobales bacterium | reverse complement strand
ATGGACTTGGTTAACCCGGGTGAGCTATCTGGATCAGTTCGTGTTCCAATTCCCCGGACAAAGGGCCTACCAAGTGGCCGGACGTGCCAACAACGATTGGTTCGAAGGCAGCTTTTTCGGACAGACGACTGGCGGCGATGCGTGGTACAAATGGAAGGGAAGCTCGCAGCTTGACTGGACGTGGCACAACTGGGATCTGAACGCGACCGTGCATCTGCTGGATGGATTCTGGGAAACGCTCTTTGGTGTCCAACCTGATGGATTCTTTAAGCAGCACTATGTGCATCCGACCTGGTTCACAGACTTGCAGCTCTCCTACAGCCTGATCTTCACCCCTCCGGTGGAAGCGGCGCCGGTGCCCGGATACTCGAAGGGCGGCAAGGAAGTGGTGGGCAAAGAGAAGGAAGCGCCGCCTACGGTTGCTTACAGTATGCCATGCTGGAAGACCATCCTGAACAACTCCACCGTCACCGTGGGTGTGAACAATATATTCGGTGAGGATCCACCCGTGGAGCTTGGGCAAGAAGCAGTTGGCAACGCCCAAGGCTACCCGGGTTTCTCCTACGATAACCTGGGCCGGTTCTGGTATGTGCGGCTGATCAAGAAGTTCTAAGCATCGCAAAAGAGCAGTTTAACAAAGAGGCAGTCCCGAACGCTTTCGGGGCTGCCTCTTTTGCTTCGCGCGGCTCGGATTAGAAAAATCAACTCGTGAGCCAACACCAATGAAGATCACCTGCGTCATCCGCTATCAAATCGACCCATTCCAACGCGACGGTTTCAAAAAGTACGCCGAGAACTGGGGCCGCATTATTCCGCGATGCGGTGGGCACCTCGTCGGATATTTCCTCCCTCATGAGGGCACGAACGACGTTGCATGGGGGCTGATCGCGTTCGACAGCCTCGCCTCTTACGATCATTACCGAGCACGTCTGAAGTCGGATCGGGAAGCGCGTGAGAATTTCGACATGGCACAAAGCAAGCGCCTGATCCTTCGCGAGGAAAGAACCTTCGTGGAAGTGGTCGACGGAACCTTTGATCTTCCTTCTACGCTTGCATGAAGAAAATTGGGATTGTCGGTGGCATCGCGTGGCGATCGACCGTCGAATACTACGCCGCGTTGTGCCGCCGGGCGGAAGAATGGCATTTTGCCCGAAAACTGCCCGGCGTACCCTCCATGCCAGAGACGGACGATGCTGCGGAGCGCATACAAAAGGTCGCGAAACTCTCGTTCGATCGATTCAGACACCAGCCTGCAGTGTGTTTGGCCTGCACAGAGCTACCGCTTGCATTTCCGGAACTAAAGGCGCTCGGAATTTTCGAGTACCGGGGCGTCCTGTACGTCAACACCAGTGTCCTTCACGCAAATGCCGCGGTGGAGTTCGCGATAGAACAGCAATGAAAAGCCTCGAGAACCTCCAAATAATTGCCGGCAAAATGATTTACTCGCTTACTGAGACTGGTGTTACGATGTTAATCTTAATAAAGAAGGCTAGTTTATGCTTCGAATAAACTACTTAGCCGTCACCTTCGCTTTGGATCAAGGACTTGATAAGCAGGTGTGGGTTTCTGAAAGTGTCGGATTTTTGTCCTCTCCTTTCCATTGCCTTCCGCAGCGAGGAAACGTAGATTCTGCCCATGACAACTGTAACTAGGCATCGTCGCCTGTGCGGTTGGTCGATTCGATCCCCGAGTATCGCGCTTGCTCTCCTACTATGCGCATCGGCGTTCGCAGATCCGAGCAAAAACGTAGTTGTGCCACCAACACGGCAGGCTGCTCAGAAAAGAGTCATCAAACTCTGCTACGTGAGGAGCATAGCTTCTGGCATTCCTCAGCCATGCAATCGGTTTGGGATCAGTCCGACCACCGCCAGTCCGATAGAAATAATCGGGCGCGCGACAGAGAGATAATAACCCTGACACAACCCTTTCGTCGAAAGGCGCACGTCAGCGCGCTAGAGCTGGGTCAGATTGGTCTTTAGTTCGTGATGTTGCCATCACCGTGCTCAAGCATGAGGCCTTCCGGCGGGGATAGCTATTGCGCAGCAGGAAACCGGAAAGGCTCGCCTTTTCG
>DATHJP010000111.1:0-2611 GCA_035489695.1 Terriglobales bacterium | reverse complement strand
GTCAGTGCAAGCAGAAGTTTCTGCCAGCATTGATGTGACGCTGTCCCATCAGCGTGAAGTGCGCGAAGTTGTGAATGTGGTGGAGTCGCCGCCTGCTATTGACCCCGAGCAGACATCGTCAGAAGAGCAGCTTAGCGGATTAGACATCCTCAACATCCCATACCCGACCACCCGCGATTATCGCAACGCGCTCCGTTTCATTCCCGGCGTTGTGCAAGATACCTCTGGCCAGCCGCACATCGATGGCGCCGAGACTTATCAGACGCTAACGCTGCTTGACGGATTCAATATCACGCAGCCCGCCAATGGCCTCTTGGTAGCGCGGGTGAGCACTGATGCCTTGCGATCGGTAGATGTCGAAAGGAGCCGCTACTCCGCCGAATACGGCAAGGGGTCAGGAGGAGTGCTCAGCTTGAACACAGGAATTGGAGAAGATCATCTCCGGTTCTCCGCTACAAATTTCATTCCGTCGTTGCAGGGCAAGAAGGGACTACGTTTGGATAAAGTAGATCCACGGTTCACGGTTTCGGGTCCGTTGCGCAAAGGAAAGATATGGTTTTTTGATGCAGTTGACGGCGAGTACGACAATGTTGTCGTCACCGAACTGCCAAGCGGCAGCGATCAAGATACGGTCTGGCGAATCGGGAACCTCGCTAAGTTGCAGATGAATTTCACCCGTCGCAACATTCTTACCACGAGTTTCCTGATCAATCGTTTCCATGACCAGCACGCTGGTCTATCAGCCTTCAACCCGCAGCCGGCTACCCCGATCGATCGAGAGTCCGCCGAAGTGGCCACAGTCAAGGATCAATATTATTTTCGGGGCGGAGAACTTCTAGAAACGGGATTTGGATTCGTTGAGTACGGTCTGACCCAAACCCCAGTCGGAAACTTACCCTATTTTGTTTCTACAACCACAACCGGGGGAAGCTATTATCTTTCGTCGCATACTACGGCCCGAAGATGGCAAGGCCTGACGAACTTGTACTTCCCGGTTCACCAGTGGTTTGGCCGCCACGAAGTGAAACTCGGCATTGATCTGGATCGCCCACTCTATCGTTCGTTCTTTCTCCGGCAGCCGATTTCTTTTCTTGGAGAAGGCCAATCGCTGCCTGCGAATGGCACTTGTCTCACGGTGAGCCCTGCTCCCTGTTCCCGATATTCAGTTTTCCCAGGAGGCGGCAATTCTGCTATCTACAATTTGGAGGCAAGCGGTTTCATCCAGGACCGCTGGTTGATGACGAATCGGCTATTGGTTGAGCCAAGCCTGCGTTTCGATTGGGATGAGATCCTGCGTCGCAACCTGCTTTCGCCACGCCTGGCGGCGACGTACGTCCTCAACAATGAGGCGACTACCAAGTTCTCGGCGGGAATAGGCATTCTCTACGACGCGACAAGTCTATTCTTGCTCGCACGTCCTTCCGAGGGCGAGAGACTGGATTATTTGTTCGATGCAAACGGCCAACTCTCCGGCCCACCGCTGCTGACAACCTTTGTGGTTGATAAAAAACTCCTTACCGCTCCGCGCTTTGTGAATTGGAGCATCGGCTTGGAGAAAAAGCTGCCTGCATCGGTTTACTTAAGAACAGAATTCCTTCAAAAGCGAGGATCGGAAGGATTCGTCTACAACACTGTGAGCGGAGCACCGAGTGGCACCTATCTGCTGCAGAACACCCGCAAAGACCGGTACGACGCAGTTCAGGTCGACTTGAGAAAACACTTTCGCGAGAACTACACGGTCATGGCCTCCTATATCCGGTCTAGAACACGCTCGAATCAGGTAGTGGATTTTAGTGTGGACAATCCGTTTTTTGGCTCGCAAGTCGCGGGACCTTATCCCTGGGACGCGCCCAACCGTTTCCTATCGTGGGGTCTACTCCCGCTCAGAAAAAGTCTTGATGTGGCTTATTCCACGGAATTACGTAGTGGGTTCCCATTCTCCGTCCTGAACACTTTGCAGCCGGGTCAGCCAGCGGATTCGCGCCGCTTCCCCACGTATTTTGCCTTGAACCTGCATGTGGAAAAACGTTTCCACCTGTTCGGATTCTCCTGGGCGATTCGGGGCGGCTTTAACGACATCACGGACCACAAAAATCCCGCAATAGTGAACGGTGATGTAAATTCCCCAACGTTCAGTGATTTTGAGCGACGCGCTTTCACCGCGCGCATTCGCTTTCTTGGCCGCATATAAACCCGTTCTAGAATAGCTCTTTACAAATTGCGCTCGATTCGCGCCCACTCGCCCCTACGCGAATTGACACCCCCGGCACCCACACCTAAACTGAACTGTTGTGCCATAGGCTTTGCGCTGGATGTTGCAAGCTTCGAGGAGACTCAATGGGCTGGCTTCAGAACAAGTTTGAAAAAAACTTCCTGATCACCACCGTAGATTATGTCTTTAACTGGGCCCGCAAATCTGCGGTGTGGCCCATGACGTTTGGGTTGGCCTGCTGTGCGATCGAAATGATTGCGTCCTCGACCGCGCGGTTCGACATCGCGCGTTTCGGTTCGGAGGTGTTTCGAGCCAGCCCGCGGCAGAGCGATCTGATGATCGTGGCCGGAACGGTCACTTTGAAAATGGCGCCGGTGGTAAGCGTATTTACGATCAGAT
>DATHJP010000110.1:0-3017 GCA_035489695.1 Terriglobales bacterium | reverse complement strand
CCATTACCCAGAGCGGCCAAGGCGAAATCTGCAAGTGCGCGGGTGCTTAGTTCGTTGATATTGGCGGCGACAAACAAACGGTATCGGGCAGAAGGCATTTTCAGCGATGGTGGCCATCCCAAGTCGGCCAACTCGATGACTGCGAAGTCCTTCTCCGGGTCCATGAAGCCCGAGCGTACCACTGCGCCGTCACTGTCGAAAACAGGCGTTTACACCAATAACTCGGGTTACCATCACTGTCGGCAGCATTCATGTGTCGCAGACATTCTCGCGTTTGCTGCTGGTCTAGGCGCACAGGGGGTTATAATCAAAGATGTGAGATATTACACAACCAAAACGATGAATGGCGGCACCACATTTAAATGCACCATGTGCGAACATAGCGTCACCACTCTCGATTTCGACCACGTGAATGGCAACCTCCGCATGCAAGCGGCAGCCGTTATAAATAAGCACGCAGCGTTTTTGCATTTGCCGACATGGGTCCGAACCAAGTTGGGTTCTCGTGGCGCACTTTGAAAACCCTCCCCTCCAGCGGACGAACGCTCTCTTTTCTCTCCAGCTTCAGGTCGTCACCCAGTTTCGCTTTTTGATCCAGCTCCGCCGACGATAGGCGCGGTTGGGGCAGGGGCAAAACTCAATCAGACGCGGTCGTGCCACTCCAACCCGTGGGGCAGTTCATCGGCAGCGAACTCTAAATGGATTAGTTCAATTGGAGAAGTTCAGTAAATGAGAGCAGTGGCAATAAAGAAGGGACAGAGCCGAGCGGCGGACTTCCAGGAAATGGGCACACTCCGGTGTGATGGCTGTGGCGAGGAGTTCATCATCGGTCACCAGACCGCGTTCGCGGATAAGTGGCTCGCTGACCGACAGGCACATTGGCTCGGAAAGGTTCTTGCGGAGGAACTTGAGCGGGACAAGAAACACGCCGACCGCATCGAATTACCGAGCTGAACCGTACCAGCACGCCCAGAACGCCTGGAAGTGAGAGCATGGACCGAAAATCAATCCAGCGATTTAAGAAGTCCCTACAGGTTCGCCACCATGAACTGCAGTCAGGCGTAGCGCAAACTAAGCAGAATTTGCATACTACACAACACGATTACGGCAAAGACGAGGGTGATCGCGCGAACACTTCGCTGGCGCGAGAAATAGACTTGGCACAGAAATCTCGTGATAGAGCGGTGCTGGCTTTGGTGGATGCCGCATTGAAACGGATCAGTGAAGGCACATTTGGCAATTGTCTCAACTGTGGGCAGGAGATTAACAGCAAGCGCCTGGGAGCGATTCCTTGGGTTCGGTATTGCATCACATGTCAGGAATTGATTGACGGCGCAAGATGAAACTGATACCCGAATAAAGCCAAGGAAGGCCGCACAAGCCCGGGAGCTCCGAAAACCGCAACCTGTTAGGTCTCTGTTTGAGTTGGGAACGCGAATTCATACACGCCCGCACCTTTCATCATAACTGTTGTAAACAGGCGTTTACACCAGCTACGGGGTTGCTGGTGAAATGGCGATGTTACAACAGCTATCCGAGTTCAGGCCGATTGGGACAGGTGCAAGCTGCCGATTGTTTCCGAGTGCCGACCGTCCGGGAGTTGCCCCGTCAAGGATCACAGGGGCGTTTATCGGGACCAATACGAGGCATTGGTTCCGGATTGTCCGTGATCCAGGCACACCCGCAAGATATGACAGTGCGGGCCAAATCTACGGTCATGCCGAAAAGAAATGATTCTCGCGTCGGTGAGGGCTAGGTTGGAAGGCCGATGCGGCGCAACAGATCCTGGAAGCGCGGGTCGCTTCTCAAGGGATCGAGCCGCGGCTCCCACTTGCTGTACACGAGCCAGGTCGAGCGTTCAGCCACAGCCTTTGTCATCCACGCGAAGGCCGTGTCCTTCTGTCCCAGAGCGGTGTAGATCAGTGCGATGTCAAAAGGCGAAACATAGGAGTGCTTGGCTCGCTCCAGAAGGCCTTGCAGGACCATCTCAGCGTCGCTGCGCCTACCGGCGACAGCATAAGCGTGCGCGAGTCCCGCAAGATAGAAGGGGCTGAAGAGGGGGCTATTTTTGTCAGTTAACTCAACTGCTTTCTTGAATTCCGCGATAGCTTGCTCATGCATGCCTTTTTGTTCGTAATCCCAACCAAGGATGGCTAGTTCCCAGGTATCGTCGGGAACCCTTGCCAGGAGGTTTCGCGCCATCTGAATGGAGTTGTCGTATTGCCGGGCGGCGAAACTATGCCAGCAAAGGCAGTCGGTGAGACCGTCATCGACAGGGTCCAAGTCGACAGCCAACTTGCTTTCGGCGGCGGATTCAGCCATGCGGCCCATCGCCATAAGATAGTGAGCATACCCGTGGCGGATGTCGGCGTTGCTAGGATTCAACTCCAGAGCCCGTTTGAATTCCCGCTCTGCTCCGGCAAAATCCCAATCGTAATGCAATTTCGCCAATGCCAAGGCCGCGTGACCTTCTGGCAGTTGATCATCCTTCTCGGTCGCTAGCATCGCTAGTTCCTTTACTTTTCCCCAGGCCTGAATTGGCGGAATTGCACTAAAGAAGCCCAGAAAAAAGTACGAGCTAGCCATGTGGGCATAGGCCGGCGCATAGTTCGGGTCGAGCTTGATGGCCTGGTTGTAATAATCGATGCTCTTCTGCAAGTCGAATTGATCCAGGTAGTAGTTCGCCTTCAAATAAGTTTCATAAGCTTCTGGGCTTATCGAATGTGCCTTGGGGAGCGGCTGCGGCTGCGGGCCACCCAGCCTGCTCTCAATCTGTTTGGCGATTGCAGAGGCGACGTCATCCTGCAGAGCGAGAATGTCACGAAAATCCCGTTCATATGTTTCAGCCCAGAGATGTTTGTCGGTTGCCGCGCGGATCAGTTGTGCGGTAACTCGCACGCGATCGCCGGAGCGCTGCACCGAACCTTCAACAATTACGTCCGCGTGCAGTTCGCGGGCGATAACCGGCAACGGTTTTGTCGCGCCTTTGTACTGCATCGTCGAACTACGCGAGATCA
>DATHJP010000109.1:0-4202 GCA_035489695.1 Terriglobales bacterium | reverse complement strand
TCGGCATTAGTGGCTCTTTTTTCCAGACTGAATTTCGCGCACTCCCCGCAATTCCACTGGCGTACAGGAGGAACACTCATTGACGGTCAACAGCCCGGCCAGAGTTCTGGGCTCCGATTTTGGATCCACGGTCGCAACCAGGGTCAGCACATGATCGCTCCCGCAACCCGTCTGACTTGCCCACGCTGCCGAGGGCTGCACTGAAGCCTTAAGTGTCGTCCCTTCGACTACACCTGAGGCAGTTGCCTTCGGCCCGTTGTTCAGGCTCAAAGTGAAGTTCTTTCCCGACTGAGAAATAGTGACAGCCGCATATTGGGTGGAAGCAAGGGAACTACCGCACGGAAGCGCGGCAATCTGGCTAAGATCAGCATCCAGACGCCATACGCCATCCACCGAAATCGGCGCCCCCAGTGAACGGCCATGCTTGAGGACTCCGAACAATCCAGCAATCGGCAGAACCACCAGCACAGCGTATGCAATCAGGAAATTCCTGTTGGTGCGGGACATGTACCAGTCGCCTCCCAAGCGCGGACGGGGTTTACATCAGAGCTCTGCTATTTCAAAATTGAGTCTGTGGGACCTGCATCACCGAACCGTGGTTGCGGGCCCCACAAACTTTCAGGCTGCGGCCTCAGCAAAAGCATTGGCGGTGAGATCTCCCAGCAACTTGTGCCAGATATGCTTGGGATTCTTTTCCACCTCCACCACAATATTTCGCATACGCGTCAATACCGCGGGCTCGTCTTCGTCGTACACATCGCCTTGGAGGAGCTTGATTACATCGACCCGGTACCGCGGATCCATGATGAAAGCTGTAAACAGGACGTTCAGGCGATAGTAGACGTTGATGAAGTTGTACCAATTTCTGGTACCACGCTTCAGGGTTGTCTCGTATTCCTTAAACGTTTCGCGTTGCAGATTGTTCGTCTCCAGGCCGCGGATAATGTCCCGATGGGCAAACCGCGAGCAGTTTAAAGCGATGCTCACTCCGGTCGAGAAAATCGGGTCCACGAATCGCCCCGCATCTCCTACCAGCACCAGCCGATCTCCGGCTAGCTGCTTCATGGCATAGCTGTAATCGCCTTCTTCCTTGAAGGGACGAATCTGCTTCGATTCCTTCAGCGCCTTGTAAAACTCAGGCCGGCTCTGGATGCAATCCCAGAAGAATTTATTTCGCTCTTCCTTTTTCGCCGGGAAGTGCTTCTTCTGTGTGACTACCCCGATGCTGGTGACGTTCTCGCTGATCGGGATCTGCCAGACCCATGTGTTTTTGATCGGGAGAAAATGAATGAAAATGAAATTATTCATGTTGTCCCGATAAGCCATGGCTGTCCGGTCGTAGTCTTCGAACCAGCTGTGAATGGCGTATTGATCGAACACCGGATCCTGAATCCGCCACTTCATCTGGTTGCCCATGATGGTCTTGCGACCGCTGGCATCCACCACCATGCGCACACTGGTGCTCATTTCTTTCTTGCCCATGGTGTACTTGATGTGAGCCAGGTTAGGATCGGAATCGAAGTCCACTCCACTCACGCCCACACCGGAATAGACCTTCGCGCCGCGCTCATTGGCATGCTGCAACAACATGAGATCGAATCTGCCTCGGTCCACGTGCCATGTGTAATTCTGTCCCACGCCCTGATCGCGCTCCTCGAAGCGAATATCCGCTTCATCATTTCTCATTAGCCCGTCAAAATTGTGGTCGTAAGCGCTGCCGCCATGAGCTGCCGTCCAGGCTGCGCCGAATTTCTTGGGAAATCCCGATTCTTCCATCTTGGGTAGGAAATCCAAGTCTCTGAACACACGAGTGGAAGATGGAACCAGTGACTCGCCCACGTGCGCTCGCGGCATCAGATCACGCTCGAAGACCACGCAATTGACCCCTGCTTTGGCCAGATAAGAGGCCATGCTCGAACCCGCGGGGCCGCCTCCAATGATTCCCACATCAAAATCAGGCATCGAAAAATTCATATGCAGTAGCTCTCTCCGGTTGTTTTAAGTTTTTTGATAGCTTGTACTGCAAACAAAGCATGCTGCTTGGGAGAATCGGTAATGGGCTGGCATTTGCCGGCCAAAGCCTCTGATCGGGCCGGGGAGGAACCAGCACCGCTAGAAGCACACCCCTGTTGCGTCTGTCCGTAGGGGAGCACCTTACCTGCCAACTAGGCCAGTATAGGTAAGTTGTTCATACATAAGGCGTAAGTCGATGGAAATGCACAGAAAACACGGCAAATTTACGAGCAAGAAGTTGTCAAAAAAAAGTAAAAAGATGCATTTCGAGAGCACACCTTTGCCCTTAAGGGGTCGCGCCAATGCCGCAGTTCCGGTAACCCGACCGAGGCCAACCCTTGCGGGCAAACTTGGCTGGAGGCAACGCTTTCGAGGCGCAGTTGAACGGCGTCGCCAAATTGGAGGACGAGCGTTAGCGAGACGCCGACTTCTTGTAAACCCGCACGTAATCCACCAGCATGGTCTGCGGAAAAACGGTGGTATTGTCAGGAGCACCGGGCCAGTCGCCACCAACCGCGACGTTCAGAATTATAAAAAACGGATGGTCATAAACCCATTTCGTGCCCTGGGGCAGTTCGGCGGGAGTCCGGGTAGCGTAAAGATTGCTGTCCACGTAAAACCGGATTAGGTTCGGCTCCCATTCCACCGCATAAAGATGATAGTCATCGGCGAAGCGGCCCTTGGGTAATGAAAAAGAAGAGCCGATCCCATCGCCTCCGGAATAGCCGGGACCATGAATTGTGCCGTGGACAATTGCGGGTTCCTTCCCGATGTTTTCCATGATGTCGATTTCGCCGCAACCCGGCCATCCCATGGACTCGCTGTTATTGCCCAGCATCCAGAACGCCGGCCACATTCCCTGCCCGTACGGAATCTTGATGCTCGCTTCAAAGCGGCCATATTGTTGCTCAAACTTGCCCGCGGTCTTCATCCGCGCCGACGTGTAGTTGCGTGAGACGCCATCCTTGCCGGTGTAAGTTTCCTTCAACGCGGTGATAACCAGAGAACCATTCTGGATCTGCACGTTTTGCACGCGACTGGTGTAGTACTCCAGTTCATGGTTGCCCCAACCATCGCCTCCAGTCTCGATTGTCCATTTTGACGAATCTGGAGTGGACCCATTCGAGCCGCCAAATTCATCGCTCCAGACTAGAGTCCAGGCGTTTCCGGAAGGCGACGTGGTCGTCTGACTTTGCCCGCAAGCAACCAGCACCAACGTGACAGCCGCCAGTAGTACGAAACGAAATATAGAAATTCTCCACCAACATTTCATCGAAAGCCTCGCGTTATCACCGCTCACTTCGGCGGCGCAGTCATCTCCATCGCCCAAATGGCCGCCGGACGCATGTACATGGACGCCCGGTAATTTCCCTCAATCTCCCACGCTTCCGGCGTGCGGAACCAGTAGCCCTTGGTTTCATAAGTGACGTGGTATATGCCCCACGCCGTGCGGAAAGCCTCGTCCTTCATCCCTTCGCTCAGCATCAATGCTGCCAGTCCGTATGTAGTTCCGGTCCAAACTTCCTTCACCTGCTCATTGGTGTTGATGATCGTGCCGTCCGCACCCATGCCGTTGACCGCGCCCATTTCCCCGTTAGCAAACTTCATCACGTTGAAGTCATAAATGCGCTTCAGCGACTTGCGTTGCATGTCAGGCAGAACCAGATCTCCGAGTCCGGTCATATTCGCATACCATTGCCCGGCGAGCTGATCAGCCTGAATGTTGTCGCGATACTCGCTGGCGGTGTCATAGCGAAAATATTCCCCGTTCCATAGCTTCTTGACGTAACTGGCCTGACTCTTGGTGAACAGATCGTGATACTTGGAAACGGCTACAGTGTCGCCTAGAGCGCGCGCGATTTCTTCAGCAGCTCGCAGTGCTCCGAGCCACAATCCGCCACAGTAGGCGCTTTCGCCGCTAACCACCCACTCGTCATACGTCTGATCGGGATAGCCGTCGTTTTCGGGCACGCCATCACCATCGCGATCGTATTGCCGGAGATGTTCCAGCGCCTCTTGAACTGCCGGCCACGTGTAGCGCAGAAAAGTCTGATCCTTCTTCCCGGTGAACACGTAATCGCGATAGACCATCAGCACAAATTTGCTATTCAAATCTTTCCAGTCATTGGTGTTCTGCCAGCTGAACTGGTTTGGTTGCACGAAGGGATCTTCTTCCGGCACACCGAGAT
>DATHJP010000108.1:0-5183 GCA_035489695.1 Terriglobales bacterium | reverse complement strand
GAATGGGATTCGATCCGTTAGCTAAGCCCACCGCCCGCGAGGCTTTGGGATTGCCGATGCGCCGGGCCAATTCGCCGTAGGAGATGGTCTGGCCATAGGGGATGTCACACAGGCGCTGCCAGACTTCCATTTGGAAGGGGGTGCCTTCGGGCGCGAGGGGGAGGTCGAAATTTTCCCGCTCTCCTGCGAAATACGCTTGGAGCTGGCGGATGGTCTCGGTCAACGGCGCAGCATCGTGGCGCCATGCCTGATCAGGCGATTGAGTTTCGCTGGCGAACATGATGTGGCGAAGGCCGGAGTCATCTCCGGCAAGCAGCAGGGTACCCAGGGGACTTGCGATTCGTGTATAGGAAATTTTCATCATGGTCTACGTCCTTGCATCATGCGATTCACATCGTCGTGCGAAGGGGCATTCTCCAGGGAACGGTAGGTGCCGGAAGTTTTCAGCTCCTCTGCCATCCGTCCTAACAAACCTAGTGTAGCGCGCATGGGACTTGAGCCCAGGCTCACGCGGGCCACGCCCAATTGCTGCAGTTCAGGAACGGAAGGAGATCCGGGACCGGCAAGAATGTTCAACGGGAAGTCTACGTCTTTCACCATCCGGCCAATGGTTGCCGCATCTCGCAGTCCGGGAAGAAACACGCAGTCCGCGCCGGCATCTCGAAACGCGGTGAGGCGGCGCAGGGACTGGTGGTATCGTTTTTCTACCGGCCCGACCTGGAGCAGGTAAACGTCGGTGCGCGCGTTGAGCACGATCGGAACTCCGGCAGTTCGTGCGGCTTGCTGGACAGCGGCAATTTTTTCGAGTTGCAAGGGCAACTCTACCAGAGGATGGTTAGCATCACCGCTGGCGTCTTCAAGGTTCATTCCCACCGCCCCTGACTCAATTACGGCCAGAGCGGTCTGAGCCGCATCTTCGGGGCGATCTCCATAACCGGCTTCCACGTCTGCGGTGACGGGGACTTTTAATACGGCTGCGATTCGAGAGACCGCTTGAAGCATTTCATTGCGTGAAATACATTGCCCATCAGGATATCCAAGCGTGAACGCAATTCCGGCGCTGGTCGTAGCAATTGCGCCGAATCCGGCCTCTTCGATCACGCGAGCGCTGGAAACGTCCCAGGCGTTGGGAAGCATCAGGATCCGCTGTCCGCGATGCATGGCGCGAAAGGCCTCGGCTTTTTGTTTTTGCTTGTCAGGCATCTGGGCCAGGGGCTCAACCCACGGTTTTCATTTTGCCTTCATTTTGTGAAGGAATTTCGACACGCTCACTGCCGCGCGATTTACGGTGCCGCGCCCGATTTCCTGGACATCATCGCGAGCAGTTACTCGCAGTGTATAGAACCGACCGTCGAATGACTCCAGCACTGCTTCGGCAAGGATGTGAGATCCGACTCCGCTGGCGGCGCGATGCTCAATGTTGATTGCCGTGCCCACCGTGATTTCTCCGTCGTCGCAATAAGGTTGAAGTGCAAGAAATGCTGCGGTCTCCATCAAACGAATCATGTCAGGCGTGGAATATACCGGGGGCAATTCGGGATGATGCGCAGTTAGGGTGTGCTTGAATTCGACGGTTTCTTCGGCGGTGGCGCGGGCACCGATGGGTATTGATTTCTGCATATCCCTCCGTCAGAAATAGCGTGAGCCGGCGAATTTTTGGAATCCACCGGCTCATTTGTTTACTTTTAAAACTTCTAGGCCGCCCGCGCGGTACGGCGGCGGTCAATCCCGTCCAGCGCATGCCAGAGAGCTTTCGCAGCGCGCTCTCCCGCAGCTAAGGCTCGCTCTGCGAGGTTCGGATCGTTCTCCAGCCCCTTGGCCAGTTGCTGACGCCATATCTTCGAATGGTGGATGTCCGCCGTCGCGTGCAGAGTGAAATAGCCGCAGGTCTTATCGCTGGCGTCGTACATTTCGCGAAGCCCGCGAGCTTTCTCTTGCGCGACTCGCGGAACCTGGGACTCGTACGCGTAAAAAACAGCCAGAGCTTCAACCGGAGTCGCCTGCTTTGCCGTCTGATGGAAAAATTCGATCAGATCGCTGACCTCTGCCAGCGGCTGATGGGCACGCAAGTCGCCATCGGCCCCCATGCCCTCCACAAAATCCAGCCACAGATCGGAGTGCCGCACTGAAGCTTCGCCTGAGAGGTCTTCCGAACCATTCTCGTCCGCCATGTTCGCCAGCACCGCGCGGCGCAGCTCACTTTCTTCGAGGCGAGCAACGAATTCTGCGAGATAGGCCGGAAAAGCTTCGACGTGGTGATAGTAATCGCGGGCGTATTCGCGAAGATCGTCGCGAGTCAGCTCACCCGCAGCCCAGGCTTTATAAAAAGGATGGCAAAGCAGATCGTATCTGGCGATCCGGGCGTCCAGTTGTTCGAAAAATTCCACAGTAGTCATGATTGCCGTCTCCTCTGTCGCCAACCAATATACGAGGGCGGGAAGGCGGTGACAACCGGAGCGTGATCTTTTTCCAATTTAGGAACGTTTTTCGCGGATCTGGCTTTTTTCTGAGTTGGACGTTACGGGATCAGACACATAATCGGGGCATGAGGGAGAAATTCAGAAACACGGCAGTTATTTGCGTGATTCTAGTCGGTGTTGCTACCAGCATGGCGCAGCCGGGCACTCCGGAAATCGACCCGCGCGTACCGGACGAAGTGAGATGGAAGGCGGGTTATGTGAACCCGATTCCAGCGCCGCGAGAATTCAACTCCGCCTTGCTTTGGGGAATCGCGATTGCGGACACGCGAGTTCCTGGCTACCAATCAGCGAACGTGGAAATTGCGTGGACTAAACTTTCCTGCGTGGTGGAAGGCAAGAGCATCGTGCTGAATGATGATCAAGGCAGCGTGCGCGGAGGACTTTACCTGCGACGGCCATGGTTTGGCTCGAATGATTATCACGAGCCGATGCCCTTTGGCCACGCTGAAGACTCACAGAAAAGTGTCGTGCTGCGCGTCGGACTGCGTGCGGATCGCATCTGGCACTTTTGGAGCGCGTCACCGCGGGCCAAACTTCCGGCGGGCAACGTCGAAGGCTGTACGGTCACTGCTCGCGTGAAGATATCGCCCGGTGCACTGTTGCAAATGGGGATGGACTATTGGCGTTCTCCGACCGTGCCGTGGGCAGGGTCTGGGGTAAACAATCACGAAGCGGGGGCGAGCAATTGGTACTTTCCGGCAGCGCAGTGGCAGGAGGTTTCGTTTACGGACATTGGACGTCCGCGGTTTTAGCCGATTGCGATTGTCCGGCCGTAGGTGGCGTAGGCCCGGGCGACTCGCCTGGACGGGTTCATGTCAAATCGTATCGCCCTGACTGCATGTTTGGACAGGTGAGGTCACCTGTCGCTACGTGCGTCTGGCGGGTCCACTCAAATCGCATCGTCCCGCGTGGCTTTGGTTAACTTGGTAGAATCCAATTACGTCGATGGGATTCACCGAACAATTCGATGTCGTGGTGGTGGGCGCAGGTCACGCAGGATGTGAGGCTGCGATGGCGGCGGCTCGCATGGGTCTGAAGACGGCGCTGTATACGCTGAATGTCGATTTGATCGCGCAGATGTCCTGCAATCCCGCGGTAGGCGGAATCGCTAAAGGCCACCTGGTCCGCGAGGTGGATGCGCTCGGCGGCAGCATGGGGGAAGTTACGGACGCGGTCGGAATCCAGTTTCGGCTGCTGAATACGTCGCGGGGCCCGGCGGTGTGGTCGCCGCGAGCCCAGTGCGACAAGCAGGCTTATCGCCTGAAGATGCGCGAGGTGCTGGAGTCGCAGTCGAACCTCAAAATCAAACAGGCCGAAGTTGCGGATCTGATTATTGAAGACACGACCGGCTCGCAGCGGCGCGTTGCTCGCGGTATTCGACTGCGGGATGGCCGTACGGTGGGCGCATCGGCGGTCATCATCACTACCGGAACATTTCTGAACGGTCTGATTCATTGCGGGGAGCAGCAATATCCGGCCGGGAGATCGGGAGAACCGGCTGCGGTTCTTCTGGGCGAGTCTTTGAAGAAGCTGGGGCTACGCGGGTGCCGGTTGAAGACTGGCACGCCGCCTCGGCTGGACGGCCGCACCATCGATTGGTCGCTTTTCCAGGTTCAGGCGGGCGATGCCGATCCTACACCCTTCAGTTTTCGCACTAAGCGTGTCGGCCATCATGAATCGCAGGTTCCGTGTTATATCGCGTGGACGACACCGGAGACGCAACGCATCATTCGCGAGAACGTGCACCGGTCGCCGATGTACAGCGGGCAGATTAAATCGATTGGACCGCGCTACTGTCCTTCTATCGAAGACAAGATCGTAAAGTTTCCGGACAAGACTACGCACCAGTTGTTCCTCGAGCCGGAAGGTCTGAACACGCACGAGATCTACGTCAATGGGATGAGTACATCGCTGCCGGTCGAGGTGCAGGTTGCAATTCTTAAGTCTATTCCCGGGTTGGAGAATGCAGAGATGCTGCGCCCAGGGTATGCCATCGAGTATGACTCCATCGATCCGACTGAGCTGGGGCGAACGCTGGAGACTAAGAAGATTGCAGACCTCTTTCTGGCGGGGCAAATCAATGGGACCTCGGGTTATGAGGAGGCTGCATGCCAGGGGTTGATGGCAGGAATCAATGCCGCGCTGAAAGTTAAAAAAGAGACGCCGCTGATTCTGGATCGTACTGAGGCTTACACCGCGATCCTGATTGACGATCTCATTTCCAAGGGGACGAATGAGCCTTACCGGATGTTTACATCGCGGGCGGAATTCCGGTTGCATCTGCGCATTGACAACGCCGATCGCCGGCTAACCCCACATGGACGCAGGGTTGGACTTATTGGAGACTCGGCATGGGCGGACTTCCAGGCCAAGCAGGAGCGATTGGAATCCTTGAGACAGTTGTTAGAGAAGACGAAACTTACCAGTGCGATGCTGGAAAAGATGGGGGCTGATTCAATTCTAGTGTCGACGGTGGGCCAAACTTGCGCCCAACTGTTGAAGCGCCCCGAGATTTGTATCGAGCATATGGTTCCGGTGCTTCGTGAGCTGATGCCCGAGTTTTTCGAGCGTGGACCGGTAGCTACAAACCATCTGACGTCCGAGGTGCGTAACGAACTCAAGCCGGTGGAAACTGAAATCAAATATGAAGGATATCTGCATCAGCAGCAACGCGCGATTGAGCGGCTAAAGAAGTCGGAGCAG
>DATHJP010000107.1:0-3634 GCA_035489695.1 Terriglobales bacterium | reverse complement strand
GGGATTGACAATCTCTTGATGTTGTCTTACGGTACTTAATTATGACTTCGCTGTTGCACCATCGCCATCACCATCATCATCCGGTGGCCGGGGTGTCGGCGAAGCTTCAAACCTAATAGACCAAGCAATAATCAGGTTGAGCCCGCTGACGCGCTTCACGCCAGCGGGCTTTTTGCTTTTGCGGCACATGAGGACTCACATGACGAAACTTGATTTCGACAAGATGCAAGGACTGATTCCGGCAGTGCTTCAGGAAGCTAACAGCGGCGAGGTGCTGATGCTGGGCTTCATGAATCCGGCGGCACTGGCGGAGACTTTGCGCAGCGGCTATGCCACTTTTTTCAGTCGCACCCGCAACCAGCTCTGGACTAAGGGCGAGACTTCGGGCAATCGCGCTCAGGTGATCTCAATCAGCACTGACTGCGACCGTGACACTCTGCTGCTCCGCGTTCGGATGCTCGGAGACGGACTGATTTGCCATCGAGGGGCCAAGTCTTGTTTTACTGAAAGCCTTGTTACCGAGAGCTTGTCTCCATCTCCGGAATTTTCAGGAGCAACCAAATGAAAATTCGCCTTGGTGTGCCCAAAGGCAGTTTGCAGGAAGCTTCTCTACAGCTTCTCGGCCGCGCCGGCCTGAATGTTTTTACCAATGGACGTTCTTATCTCGCCTCGACCAATGATTCCGAGGTCGAATGCATGCTGATTCGCGCCCAGGAGATGGCCCGGTACGTGGAGCATGGCGCCTTGGATGTGGGAATCACTGGACTCGACTGGGTGCTGGAAAGCGGCCTGACAGTGGTGACTGTCGCCGATTTAATTTATGCCAAGCAGAGCCGGGGCAAAGTGCGCTGGGTGCTGGCTGTTCCAGAAGATTCTCCTTACCGGATCGCCAGCGATCTCGACGGCTGTACGGTGGCCACCGAGCTGGTGCAAGTAACACGCAAATATTTCGCTGAGAAAAATATATCCGTCAATGTGGAGTTTTCCTGGGGCGCCACTGAGGTCAAACCTCCAATGCTGGCGGATGCCATTGTTGAGGTAACGGAAACTGGCAGTTCACTGCGGGCTAACCGTCTTCGAATTATCGACACGGTTCTCGAATCCAACACTCAAATCGTTGCCAACGAGCGTGCCTGGGCGGATCCGTGCAAGCGGCAGAAGATTGAAAATCTGGCATTGATGCTATGCGGAGCTTTGCACGCGCATGGACGCGTTGGCCTGATGCTGAATGTTCGTCGCGACGATCTGGAAGCAGTCCTCTCCGTTCTTCCCGCTCTCAAGAATCCAACCATCGCTACGCTAAGTAATCAGGACTGGGTTGCGGTGAACACCATCATCGAGGAAAGCGAGGCCTGGAAAGTCATTCCGCAACTTAAGGCCGCGAAAGCCCAGGGCATCGTTGAGTATCCGCTCAATAAGGTGGTGATGTAATGAGGATACTCGAGGGTCCCGCCGCGCGCTCCAGTGTCTCTACGTTGGCAGGTCGGGCCGATGATCTGGACCAGGTCAGCAACAAAGTGCGCCGCATCGTGAACAATGTTCGCCGCGACGGAGATCACGCCCTTCGCAAGTATGCTCAGCGTTGGGATGGGCTTGCCGAAAATGAGGCAGTCAGAGTTGATCCCGCCGAGATTTCCAACGCATGGCGACAAGTTTCTTCTGAATTTCGATCAGCGTTGCGACACGCGGCCATCAATATCCGCCAATTCGCCATCTGGCAGAAACCGAAAGCGTGGATGCGAACTCAAAACGGAATTTCAGTGGGACAGGTCATCCGTCCCTTAGCATCCGTGGGGTGCTACGTACCTGGCGGGAGATATCCGCTGCCCTCGACGTTGCTGATGACCGTTATCCCCGCTCAGGTGGCTGGGGTCAAACGAATCTGTGTTGTATCTCCTCAGCCGCGAATGGAAACCCTTGCTGCTGCAGCGCTTCTCGGAATACGTGAGTTCTACCGCGTCGGGGGGGCTCAGGCTATCGCAGCTCTCGCTTACGGTACCGAAACAATTCCGCGCGTGGACAAGGTCGTCGGTCCAGGCAATGTTTATGTGACGAGTGCCAAGAAACTTGTCGCCTTCGATTGTTCTATAGATTTCCTGGCGGGCCCAACCGAGATCGTAATAGTTGCTCATCGAGGGAAACCCCTCATCATCGCCAGTGATCTGGTGGCTCAGGCTGAACATGATCCTGAGGCAGTCATTGTCTTCATCACCACGTCGGCTCAATTGGCGAGAAACGTCGCGACTTCGGTGACAAGTTTAGCGAGAAATAATTCCGTCGCCCGACTTTCTCTTGCGTACAAAGGCGTAATCCTTCTGGCATCCTCCCGCCGCGAAGCCGTGGATTGGGCGAATCGCCTCGCTCCCGAACACATTACGCTTGACGCACAGGATCTCTCGTTGTTGCGGAATGCCGGATCCGTGTTTGTCGGTGACTATTCTCCGACGGCGGCCGGCGACTACGCTTCTGGACCGAATCATGTGCTGCCGACAGGCGGCTTAGCTCGTTGCCGAGGAGGTTTGACCGTATCGGATTTTCTGAAAGTCATTACTGTGCAGCGGCTGAGCAAAGCAGGTCTGCGCAATATCGCTCCCATGGTCGAAACGCTAGCGGAGGCAGAAGGATTAAACGCGCATGCCCAATCGGTTCGTGTGAGGTGTGCCAATGCTTAGAGCTCGGCGAGCGGTTCAGAACCTGCGAGAGTATCGGCCTCCGCTCGGGAATCGGGTTGGGCTGCGGATGGACTTCAATGAAAACACTTTGGGAGCGTCGCCACGTGTCCTGCAATGCCTGCGGGAACTGACACTCGAACAACTGGCACGATATCCGGAGCGCGGATCTGTGGAGACTGTACTCGCTGAATTGTTTCGAGTGCGATCGGAAGAACTCCTGCTCACGAACGGGGTTGACGAGGCTATCCATCTTATTTGTGAAACATATCTCGAGGCCGGGGATCAGGCGGTTATCGTGGTACCAACGTTCGGCATTTATGAGTTGTTTGTCGGCGCGACAGGCGCGAAGGCCATCGCGGTTCTTGCCAAACAGGACTTCGCGTTTCCCACGGAAGATGTGCTGGCAAATCTAAATGACCGCACCCGCTTGGTCGTGATCGCGAATCCCAACAATCCAACTGGCCAAGTGGCATCACGAGCCGATCTCTTGCGTATTGCGCACGCGGCCCCGCAGGCTGCAGTTCTTATCGACGAAGCCTACTTTGAATTCTATGGAGAGACTGTCCTCGATCAAAGCGGACGTCTCCCCAATCTTTTTGTTGCGCGTACTTTCTCCAAGGCTTATGGGTTGGCGGGGCTGCGCATCGGCGCGCTGATGGGTGCTGCTCAACAAATCAGTGCTGTCCGTCGTGTTGCTTCACCCTACAACGTGAACGCGGTCGCCTTGGCATGTTTGCCGGCAGCCTTGAACGATCGGCGTTTCGTGCAGGGCTACGTTGATGAAGTCCGTGAAGGCCGTCAGCGTCTGCAGGACGAACTTCGTTCGCTCGGTGTTCACTACTGGCCTAGTCATGCCAATTTCGTGCTCGTAAATCTCGGCCAACAGCATCGAGCTTTCGTTGACGAGATGCGGCGACGCGGTGTTCTAGTGCGTGATCGTTCCCAGGACCCCGGCTGCGAAG
>DATHJP010000106.1:0-2254 GCA_035489695.1 Terriglobales bacterium | reverse complement strand
GAATCTGATATCTGGCCGGTAATATTCGGCGGCGCGGAGGACGCCAAATTGGGGGAACGGTTAATTTCTGCATGGGGTCGCGGTTTCAATGCCGCTGGAGCGCTTTCACTTCGCGGTTCTGCTGCCGCTCTGAAGCGCTGTCTGTTTCTCCTCACCAACGATACCGGTACAATGCACTTGGGTGCAGCCATGGATGTTCAGTGCATAGCGCTTTTTTCTTCTCGCGCGCCGCCGGGATTGTGGAATCCACTGGGTAACAATCATGTATTGTTTCGCTCTGATATTGAGTGCGAGGGTTGCGGTCTGATTGAGTGCCTCGAGTACCGCAACGAATGCTTAAATCGTATTTCGACAGCGGACGTGCTGAAACCTTGCCGGGCAATTCTCTCTGCTTCGTTGAGGGACATCAGCGCTGGAACAGCGGGAATGTGCTAACTTGTCGCGCGCTTCTCGCGACAAGTTTTGCTTAGGAATGAAAATTGGCAGGGCACACGATGGATCACTGTTTGCTTGACACTTTACGTTCTCAGCCCGTCCGCTTTCGTTTGTCTCTAAGTTTCTGGCTGGCGGCTCTGCTTATTTGCCCGGAATGGGAGATGTCGGCGGCAGGAGAAAAACCGGCGCGGGAACTGGCTAAGTTCACTTTGCGCGACTACATAGGCCGCGAATGGCAGAGTGAGCTGGTGTTCTTCAAAGTAGATGCCGCTCTGGTCGGACGCAAAGACGCCGTGCTGAGGGATGCAACAGGACGGGAGGTGGCGTACCAATGGTCAACGCAAGACGATGGGAGCATTGCTTTCCTCGCTTCCGTTCCAAAGTTCACGCGAGTTGAATACAAACTCATTCAAGGGACGCCAAAAGCGCTGCCAAATGTGAAGGTCATGCAACAGCCCGAGATGCTGGAGGTTGCCAACGACAAAACGGGGATCCGCCTCTACACAAAATCCGAAGCTTTGCAACGAGGTCCCATTGCAGGAGTGAAACTCGTTTCCGGGAAATGGATCGGCTCCGGAGAGCTCAAATGGCCCGCAGGGCCGATGGATTTCCAGACCACTGTTCGGACAGATGGCCCGGTTTTTGCCGATGTAGAATCGACCTATAAGTCTTCCAATGGCGATTTCTGGAAGCTCAGTTTCCGCATCATCGCAGGCGAGCCTGTTATCCTGGTCGATGAAGAATTCAGTGGGCAGGCCGACGCTTATTACCAATTTAATCCAGATAAAAACTTCGAATCCGATTGTTTGCTTTGGCGAGCGGGACGGACGCCGACCACGAGTCTGTGGGAAAATTTGGCTGACAAACATTCATTCACTCTCGAACCATGGCTGAGATGGTGGGAACCAAGGCACGGAACCTGGCTGGCGTTTTATGGTGATAACAGTCCTGACCTGTTAACCATAGGTGCGCGAGAACCCTCGAACTGGGTTGAACCGGGAAAGACGAAGTGGAAGTACGCCATCGATGTAACGAGCGATCGGATGATGCACTTTCAATTGCGCGGCTTTAAGCGGAATTGGATGTTCATCGCCTTGTCCAAAGAGGATGCACTCCAAAGGCGCAACGATTCGGCTCCTTTGCCACAGCAGTATATAATTAAGTACAGCGATTTGCCTCTGAATCGGATCAAGGACTGGACCCTGGAATGGACTGGTCAGGTGGAGCACCCGCGCTTACTGGCCACAGGGAGAGAGCTGGATGAATTAAGAGCTCATTTTCAAGTTGATACAAAACGCCTCAACAGGCTGCGGCGCACCGATCCGAATGTAGCCGTACTGGATGATTACATCGCTTACACATTGGCTACCCAAGATGCCGAACTGAGACGACGCCTAGGAAGATTTGCGCTGGCTCAGCTTCAATCCGCAGTGGAGCTCTACGTTCTTGAGACGAAGTTCCCGACGCAGGGATCAGATCCACCACGGCATTACGATCAAGTAACTTTAGCTGTGAACGCAATTGATTCGATTCTGCGCCCGGACGTTCTCTCGCCAGATGCACTCCATCTCGCCCGGTCGCAACTTGCTTTTCTTGGATACACTCTGGCCAATCCATCCGTCTTGTCGCCAGAGCACGGTTTTAGTGCGAATCCGAACATGACGACTACCACCCGGTGCTTGTTGGGAATGGTTGCATGTCTCATACCTGATCATCCCAAGGCGAAGGATTGGGCTCAAATGGGCATTCGCGAAATGGCAAAGGAACTGGAAAAATGGACGGGGCCGAAGGGCGGCTGGTTGGAAGCGCCGCATTACAT
>DATHJP010000105.1:0-11329 GCA_035489695.1 Terriglobales bacterium | reverse complement strand
ATTTCGGTAGCAAACGATGTATTTTGAGAGGCAGCGTTCTATTAGGTGGTTCCCTGTGCCCACCCGAGCCTGTCTCAAACTCTCTCTAGCAACGGCCGCCATCCTAATCAGCGCCGCCGTCGCTCAAACTCCAGCGGCTAGTGAGACCACGGTTACCGCGCATACGGAACTTGTGACCTTGTCCGTGGTCGTGACCAACCATGCGGGAGTTCACATTGAGGATCTGAACAAAGACGATTTCACTTTGCTGGAAGATGGCAAGGAGCAGAAAATTGCCGTCTTCGAGAAAATCAAAAAAACGACTGGCTCACTGCCGCATAGCCCAGATCGTCCGAACGAGTTCAGCAACGTTCGGGCCGGAGATGCCTCGCTGACGCAATTGACCATCATTGTGCTGGACATGATTAACACGCCAGTCCAGGATCAAATTCATGCCCGAGACGAACTCCTGAAATTTCTGGCCGAACCCACCAATGTTGAGCGGCCGATTTCCCTGTTCACCATCAGCCGCACCGGGGTGAGATTGATTCATCATTTTACCGATGATCCGAAAACGCTGATGGCCGCGCTGAATCAAGTCAACCGAAGTCAGCCTCCGGTGACCGAGGATCCATCCTGGGCGCTACTCCCCGACAGCAAAGACAAACTTTCGACGATTCTCCGGCCGATGGGAGAATTTCAGGTAGACGCGGAACAGGCTGCGCTGTCACTCGAGCGTCGCACAGTCATCAACATGACGTTGCAAGCCATGCAGCAGATCGCGGCAGCCTTCGCCGGATTTCCAGGCCGCAAGACTTTGGTATGGGCCAGCGCCGGCTTTCCTTTCACTATTAACGAAACCACGATGGCACTGAAGGAAGGCGGCCCTGGCTTGGATTCCCCGGCGAACCTGGTGCCTCTCTATGAGAGGACTTGGAATGCGCTCAGCCAGGCGCAGATTTCGGTTTATCCGGTGGACGTGCGCGGCACGGTGATTCTGGAGGGACCATCGCCGGTTCGCACCAAGAAGTCTCTCCCGGATCCTTTTACCCATGGCCAATGGTTGCAGGCGGACGCCATTGGAACTTTCGAGTCTTTTGCAAGAGCTACGGCCGGCCGCGCATTCTATAACAGCAACGACCTGAAAGCCGCAGTGCAACAGGCAGTGGACGACAGTGCCAGCTATTATTCGCTGGGCTATTACTTCAATCGCATGGACAAAAAACCGGGTTGGCACAAATTGGGCGTGAAGGTGAAGCGCGATGGGGCACAGGTTCTGGCGCGTACCGGATTCTTTTTGGCGGAATCGACGGCCCAACCGGAGCACGACGCCAAGGACCAGCTGCAGATCGCGCGAGAATCACCGCTGGATTACACCGCCATTCCCATCACCGCCAGGTGGGATCAGGTTCAGGCAGCTTCAGAGGGAAAGAAGAAGGTCATCTTCGTTCTTACCATGCCGCCAAATTTCGCTGATGTTGACGAGAGCGACCGGAACCATTTCGTTCTGGAATTCTGGGCGACTGCCCGAACCTCAACCGGAGCGCCAGCAGCCGACCTCGAACAGACGATGGAAGGTCATTTCAAAGCCGACACGCTCAACCGGTTCCGCCACAAAGGGACAGACTACCGTGGCGCTTTGATGGTAAGTCCCGGTGACTACAGCGTGCGTTTCGTGGTGCGCGATCGGATAAGCGGCCGCATCGGCACCCTGACCGCTCCGTTGAGCGTAGCGCCCTGACACTGATCTTCTATTGTCCCGTCGCATGAAGAGCGAGGGTGCTGCCAAACTTGTTGCCTACGAGCCAGATTTCACCCTGAGGAATGACTGTCCCTCCGAAAAGAATGTTGGCGCGAAAATTAGGGTCGCCGGGATTGGGGCTGGGCTGGATGGTCCAACTGGCGCCGTCCCAGTGCAGCACCAGCGTGAACTGTTGTCCGGAGCCGTCGGCGGCGAAGAACGAACCGAAAGCCCAAATGTCAGTGGCCGACACCGCGGTGATGCCGTAAAGCTGGTTGGATTGATATTGACTGTGCGGTCCCACGTTGGGGCTGGGCACGATTTGCCAACTGTTCCCATCCCAGTGTTCGATCAGCGTTTTGGCGGGCCGGGTGGAATTTGGGTTCTGGGTAAAGTATCCGGTAGCCCAGGCATCGTTAGGAGCGAGTGCGACGACCCCGGTCAACACGTTAAATCCGAGACCGGGATTGGGGCTGCGGAATATGCTCCAGGTATTTCCATCGCAATGCTCAATGAAGGTTTGGGAAAACGCCACCGTCCCCACTGCCCAGACGTCGTTGGTGGCAGCAGCCGACACGCCGAAGGTCGTAGCGTTCCCAGAAGCCGTTTCAAATGCCGTCCAGGAAGTGCCATCAAAATGTTCGAAGAGCGGGAATAGAGACTGGCCGTTGTTGGCCAGGATAAAGCCTGCGGTCCACATGTCGCTGGGGGAAATGGCGGTCAGCGATTCCAGTGCGGGCTGATCACCGGGTTGAAACTGGGGGCCGGGAAAGGCGCTCCACTTGGTTCCATCGAAATGCTCGATGACTTGATTTCCATTCCCCAACCCTATATTGACGATCCCCACGGCCCAGGCGTTGGTGGGAGAAAAATCGACCACACCGCCCAGCCGGCTGGTGTTGTCCCCCTTGATGCCGGCGACGGGGAACGCAGTCCATTTCGTGCCGTCAAAATGAATCGTGGTTTGGCCTACGGCCCAGATGTCATTCGTCGAAGAAGCCGAGACCGAGTGCAGATCGTTCTGGAAGGGCTTCGGGTGGCCATTGGGAGTGGGGACTACTTTAAATACGGAAGCGAGCTCGGATTCTCCCTGCGGATTTTCGGTGGCGTGGGCGCAAAGACAAACCGTCAGTGTGATAACGACCACAAGAGTGACGCCAAGAGATTTTGTCATGGGGTTGTCCGGCTGTCGTGTCAATCAACGTTTGGGAAGTTAATTCCTCGATCCCAGGCACTTGTCACCATCGTGTCAACAATTCGTAATTTAGTGCTGATAAGACCGAGCGAGGTCGGAACAATTTGCTTGCGCGTGGATGCTGCCGCTACCATGCGAACGGCTATGAAACTTGCATGGTTCAAACCGTGGGGTTGGATTTACCGGCCAGTCACTTGGCAAGCCTGGATTTTTATAGTTATTACTGGTTTTTTTTGCGTTCAGGTATTCCTGGCGGTGGATCGCCACTCGCATTCGGTGAGTGACACGTTGTACGGAATTTTTCCGTATTTTGTACCCGCATTCGGAATTTTAGGCTGGATAGCCTGGCACACTGCGTCTAAGTCGTGACAGTGCTCTGCGCGTTCATCTCCAGGTGATAAAAGATGAAAACTTTTGCACATCAACGTTATAATTCTGCGTCGCCGTAACGACTTTAGGATCGCCCGGGTGTTTATAGCCCTAAAGAACCAGCCATCGAAGAAACTTCATTTGTTCGGGGGTACCGTCATGCAAACTCCTGGTGTCTGGAAGGCTCGGAGTAACTCGCCTGATTTGCGAACGTGTGGCTTCGCCTTCTTGGTTCTTGTTTCGAACCTGGGATTGCTCAGCACTGCCTCAGCAACCGATCCGCTGGGCAGCGTGACCGCAAGTGCTGTGTCCTGTTCGAGCGTGAGGGGGGGCGGCGGCGTGCCCGGTGGGACTTGCTACAAAGCAATCGTGACCTGCCCGGGAATAAACGATATCCCGGTAGCGGTCAAAGTAAATCAGCCTATCGGAACTTCCATCGGTACCGTCATCTTTGAATCGGGCGGTGGTGGGGATACATGGTACGACACTCATTTCACATATGGCGCTACCGCGATAAAAGACGTGATGGCTGCCGGTTACTCTGGGGTGCAATTTGCTTTCGAATATCCCCCCTTAGGTTCAGGAAATTCGAAACAATTTACCGGATTCTTGACCGGCCCTGGAGGGCCCCGTGCTTTGGCATGCCGTTTCACCACCATACTACAGTGGGCCCACGACACGATTCGCACGGCTGATACTCCATTTTGCGGCACCGGCCAAAGCGGCGGTTCTGCTGCCCTGGGTTACGCTATCGCTGATTACGGAATGGCTCCAGAAATAAATATGTTGGAAATGGGTAGCGGGCCGCCGTTTGCCCGCATCGACCAAGGCTGCCTGTGCAAGGGCGAAACGGTGCAAAATCCTTGCGCTACTGGGACAATTACCATGTGCTACCAGAGGGAGGCGGGCGTTTTTCTCGATCCCTCCTACAACAACACGGCTTGCTCACGCGCGGAACAAACCCATCACTCCCCGAGGGAAGCTCAGTTTCTGCACGATAGCTTGAATTCGACGGATGCGACGTACAATTTTCCCACCACCAACATTCACTTAGTGTTCGGGGGCCTCGACGGCACGGTAGGCGTCGCCCAGGGAATGACGTGGGCTGGGGTGATCACCGGTTCATCCCCGCCGACGGTGGAATGCGTCGCGGATGCAGGGCATCGGATTCCGGACGTGCTCGACGGGGCCACCAAGATTGCGGATGACATCATCGCTTTTTGCCACTGATTTCGATTGGCCAATCCGCCAGCTATCGCCGTTTCTCTGGTCTTTTTGCTCTCGCAAGGCAAAGCGCTCCCGCGTCTTCAGATCAATCCTCATCGCCGAACGGGTTACGTGTGTGTATCAGAGTCGCCACTCATGAAACAGTTTTGCAGTCCTCTAGAAGTGGTCTCCATATTTCTGGGCAACGGAGATGGCACTTTTAAGCCGAACGTGGACTATGGATCCGATGGAGGGCCGGGCGCCCTCGCCGTTGGCGATTTCAACCGCGACGGTCAAATCGATCTCGCAATCGCGAATTTTAATGGCAACAACGCTACCCATGTCTCGACTTTGCTCGGAAACGGGGACGGTACATTCGGCAGAGTTTCAAGTTATGGAACAGGGCAACATCCAACCGGAGTGGTGAGTGCCGATTTCAACGGCGACGGGAACCCCGATCTGGCCACGGTGAACACATATGACAGCACAGTATCGGTGCTGCTGGGATTGGGAAGAGGCAAATTTGGCTCCGCGGCGAACTACGCGGTCAACAGTGACCAGTATTATGGTGCAATCGTTTCGGCAGACTTCAACGGAGATGGCCATCCTGATCTTGCTACGATTAATTTCTCGGCTGGTGCCGTCTCCATCCTGTTGAACGAGGGCAACGGTACCTTCGGAACCTACAAAGATTATCCTGCCGGCCCATCCCCCCAGTCGCTGGTGGCAGGAGACTTTAACAACGATCAGAAAATGGATTTGGTGGTTGGAAACCTGGGGGCCGATGCCTCGCTCCTTCTGGGGAATGGTAACGGCGGATTCCAGGCCCCTATCCCCATCGCTTCCGGGTTGGGGCCCTATGCGATGGCAGTTGCTGATTTTAACGGCGACGGAAATCTCGACTTGGCCACAGTTAACGGCTCGCAGTCCAGCAGCGTCGTGTCGATTCTGCTGGGAGCGGGCAACGGAACCTTCGCAACGGCGGTCAACTACAGCACGGGATCAGGTCCAGCGGCAATAGTCGCGGCAGATTTAAACAAGGATGGGAAAGTCGACCTTGCCGTATTGACCACCTTCCTTGCCGGCGTTTCGATCTTGCTCGGAAACGGTGACGGCACTTTTCAGAACTACTCGAGCTATCCTGTGCCAAATTACTCGTTTGGATTGCTGGCTGCAGATTTCAACGGACAGAACAACCTGGACCTTGCAGTGCTGAACCAGGCTTCCAGTTACGCTGTTGAACTTCTGGCTGGCGATGGCCAAGGACACTTCTCATCTGCTACGCCCTACTACCCAGGAATTGGCCCGGCAAGCTTTGTTGCCGCTGACTTTGATAAGAGCGGCAGCACGGATCTGGCGGTCACCAACGCCATTTACTTGACCAGCAGCGTAACGATATTGTTGAACACCGCGGTTGCCGCTCTGTCTCTAGACGGTTTGCACTTCCCGCCAACGGCCGTCGGAACTCAGAGTCAGCCAATGAAGGTGCAGTTCAGCAATCCAGGCACGGTTTCGGTAAAAATTCGCTCGATTAGCATTTCCGGCGCGAACGCTGGCGACTTCGTGCAAACCTCGACGTGTGGAAATAACGTCGCCGTAGGCGCGTCCTGTACGGTGACTCTCACCTTCCGGCCAAGCCAGAAAGGTAAGCGGTCAGCTCTTTTAAAGTTTACTGATAATGCTATCGCGGGTACGCAGGTCGTCAGTCTGGCCGGAACCGGGCGCTGACTCTACTATCGCTACGGCAGTTACTGACCATTGAGACAGAGAGTTTTGGTAGCGCTACCGGGAAACGTTACGTCTACGTGTCAATCTTCTCAGTTTTACTGGCAAAACCCGCATCGCTATTGGCTTTCAGCGCGGCGGCCCAAAACGGCTTTTTCAGTATCACTGAGAAATTTCGGCCCTCAAAAACGACTGTTTTTAGTAGGCGATAGTAGGCGGAAATCGGTATTTTCAGCAGCACCCACATGCGTTCCCGCGCAGGGCCTCGCGTCCTTCCCGCTAATGTGGCGACCACAAAAGTCATAAAATTAGCCAAGGTCGGGTGGCTCGCAGCCTACGATCTGAAAAGGAGAACACGATGTCCAACAGCATAGCGACTTTGCTGCTTCGTAATCTGAGCGACGTATTTGGCGAAAATGACCCCGTGCGTCGGCGCGCTGCAATCGACGACATCTGGAATGAGGATGGTGTGTTCTACGATCCCAATGGAGGCGTCTATCGAGGCCGTGACGAGATTGATCGTATTGCTGGTGTGATAAAAGCAACACATCCAGATTTCAAATACCAGCCCCTCTCCCCTCCCGAAGAATTCGATGATGCCGGACGGGTTCGATGGGTATCTGGCATTCCCGGCAAACCTCCAGCGTACGCGGGAACCGATTTTGTCGTCGCCCGGAACGGTCGCATTGCTTCGATCTATATGTTTTTGGACAAGCTTCCTTGAGGCAAAATGCGCGACCTCGATGAGATCGAATGCTTTGTTAAGGCAGTTGAGTTGAAAAGCCTGACGGCAGCACAGGCCCTAAAGGGTAACGAAGGTCGCGTAGCGATCACCCTCGTAAACAGAGGGCGAAAAGAAGGCTGGTAGCGCTACCGGGAATCGAACCCGGGTTTGAAGATTGAGAATCTTCCGTCCTAACCCCTAGACGATAGCGCCATGATGGATTTAGTCAAATTCCTAGTCTCGCAATATTGTAACGTGCCGAGAGGTGTTCGGAAAAATGCGGCGGCCGTGATCACTGCCAGCCGGGCTTTTCTCCAATATCGTCAATTCTCATTTCTCCTAGAACCGCAGCCCTGGTGCAGGGAATAACGCTCAAAAGGCTTCGCGCAACTCTGCCACGCAGTCCCGCGTTCCGAATTGGGAATGATTGATGCCGATCTGGGACGTGTCCCGTTTCGGCGCTGCCGCAATCTGTCACTGATTGTGCCACTATATGGTCTCGGATAATGGCTCCTGCAAGCTGAGTTCATCAGCGGCTTTCCCCACCTCTCCACCCACGCTGCAAGCATTGAGACTTACTCCGCCAAGGGAGCAATTCCTGAGCCTCACCGCGGATGGAGGTGCAACTGCCCTGATAAAAGCATCGGGCGCTCGCGGCCTGTCAAGAAACGGAGATTATGCGCAAACAAAAAGGTTTCTCATTAATTGAGTTGTTGATCGTGGTCGCGATCATTCTGATCATTGCTGCGATCGCTATCCCGAACCTGCTGCGGGCACGCATTGCGGCCAACGAGGCCTCCTCAGTAAGTTCGATCCGAACCATTAATACGGCCGAAATTACCTACTCGACGTCCTATCCGACTGTAGGCTATTCCGTCACCATGGCAGCCCTCGGACCGGGTGGAGCGGCTTGTGCAGCTCCGGCTCAGGCTAATGCCTGCTTGCTGGATAACGTGCTCTCCAACGCCACCACTGCCGGCACTGCCAAGAGCGGCTACTACTACGGCGTGGGTGGTGTGGTTTCAGGCACCATGGTGTTGACTTACACCGTTGGAAGTTCGGCAGCCGTGTTCAACCAGACCGGTGTGCGCAACTTCTGCTCCAGCGATGACGGTGTGATCCATTTCAACTCACCAGCTGGACAGTCAACCCCGGTAACTACGACCGCTGCCTGCCAGGCCTTTACTGTCCTGCAGTAAGCGATTTAGCAGAGTTGTGAATACAAAGGAGCATCGGAGAAATCCGGTGCTTTTTTTGTGTTTTGGGGTATTCGGTTGCTACTTCCCAGATTTGCTGCCGCCCCTCTTCCATAAGTCTTGACAAGCGTCCCGGCAAAGGAGCAGAATTTCAGTAGGCGAATAAAAAGCGAAACAACTCTGGATTCGCCCCGAGGCTTTCCGGCCTCGATGTTCCCTGAAATGACGAGGTCTTATGGCTTCCCCGCTGGTTTGTTCCCAGGCGGCAATGAATCATTCTATTGCTTTTGTTCCGGAGAACAGAGCCGCACTACTTCTAAACCGCTTTTCTACGCTCTCCAAGTTCACCGGAGTCACGGCGGCGTCTCGACTCGAGACGCGGCCTGCGCCAGAGATGGTTTCTACAGGAATCCATGCGATTGATGCCCTGACCGGCGGGCTGCCCCGGGGATACCTCACCGAAATTTTCGGCCCTGCCTCTTCGGGACGCACCAGCATATTGCTGGCTGCTCTGGCGGCAGCTACGCAGCGGCAGGAAGTGTGCGCCCTGGTGGATGTGACGGATGCTTTCGATCCTCACTCGGCCGCCGCCGCGAAAGTGGCCTTGGACAGATTGCTCTGGGTACGCTGCGGACATAAGCGGAAGCAACAAGATCGGGAAGGGCACGACTTCAGTCGTGCCAATAAGACTTGCCCAAGAGCCGGGGCTTTAGCCTCTAAAAGAAAAAGTGAAGGGCCGGTAGAACAAGCCTTGCGGGTGACCGACTTACTGTTACAAAGCGGAGGCTTCGGTATGGTCGCCATTGATCTCAGCGATGTTCCACTCAAGATGGCACGCCGCATCCCGCTGACTTCGTGGTTTCGTTTTCAACGTGCGGTAGAGAACACTCCCACTGTGTTGTTTGTCGTAGGACAAGTTCCCTGTGCACAGACTTGCGCTACCTTGCTGCTGAAATTGCAGGCATCGGGGAAAAAGTTAACGGCTCTCCACGGTCAATTCTCAGAAACCCAGCATGCGCAGCTCCTGGACGGGCTCCAAATAGAAGGAGAACTGCTCCGGTGCCGCATGGAACGTAAACCGTCAAGATCTGTAAATGCCGCCTTCATGACAAAAATGCCGCGTGCAGGATGATGGGTTTTTTAATTCGAAAATCGGCAATCGTAAATCGAAAATTTTAAATTATGCCTTTTGCTTGCATCTTCGTCCCCGATTTTCCTGTAGAAGCCTTGTTGCGCGCTGAACCGGAGCTGCGCGCGCAGGCAGTAGTTGTACTGGAAGGCAAAGCTCCATTGCAAAAAGTTTTTGCCGGAAATGAAAAAGCTCGTAGCGGCGGCGTGGAAGTGGGGATGACGAAATTGCAGATAGAAGCCTGCACGGATTTTGTGTTGCGCGCCCGCTCCCCCTTGCAGGAATCCGCCGCCCACGCTGCTCTGCTGGATTGCGCGCAATCGTTTTCACCGCGCATCGAGGACGCGAGTGACGACGCCATCCTGCTTGACTTGGCCGGCTTGGAGCCACTTTTTGGACCACTGCCAAAAATTGCGCGCGATCTGGCACGCCGTGCTTCCGAACTTGGACTCGAAGCCAACGTCGCTGTGGCTTCCAATCCCGATACAGCCATGCTGGCGGCCCGCGGCTTTTCCGGTGTAACTGTGATCCCTGCGGGAAGAGAAGCTGAGCAGTTGAGCAGCTTGCCGGTGGCTGTTTTATTTGTGGAAGCTGTGCCGTCTCCAACTTTAGAAACATTCGAGCGCTGGGGTGTGCGCAACCTGCGTAGCTTGGCGGCATTGCCGGATGTTGCTCTCAGCGAGCGTCTGGGGCAGGAGGGCGTTCGCCTGCAACAACTGGCCCGTGGCAGCATTTCACGCGCGCTGGTTCCAGTCGAGCCGCAGCTGATTTTCGAAGAAGCAATTGAGTTGGAATATCCACTGATGCTTTTGGAGCCGCTGGCATTTCTGCTCAGCCGGCTATTGGAGCAATTGTGTGCGCGCCTGGGAGCGCGGGCTCTGGCCACGCAGGAATTACGATTGCATTTGGAGTTGGAAAATGGATGGCATGCTGAAGATGATTGTTGCCCCAGCCCTGCTCTTGATCCATCGGACAGACGTATTTTTCAGCGCACGCTTCGCCTGCCTGTTCCTCTGCTGGATACCAGGATCTTCCTCAAGTTGCTGCAGCTCGATCTGAAAGCAAATCCTCCCGGTGCTCCCATTGCGAAAATTTATTTGTCAGCAGAACCGGTGCGGCCTCGGGCGGCTCAGAGCGGGCTTTTTCTTCCTCCTTCACCGGAGCCGGAAAAGTTGGAACTTACGCTGGCCAGAATTACAGGAATCGTGGGAAAAGGCAGTGTGGGTTCGCTGGAAATATTGGATACACATTATCCTCACGGATTTCGTATGCGACGGTTTGCGCCGACTGAGCCTCAGCGAGTGGAGCCTCACTCAAAACACATTTCCGAATCAAACAGCGCCATCACTGCTCTGCGCATTTTCCGTCCACCGTTGCGAGCGACGGTCACTTTGCGGCATGGCAAGCCCTCACACATAGTTTGCAGCAAACAAATCCAAGGCGACATCCTGTGGGCAGCCGGCCCGTGGCGATCTTCCGGGGATTGGTGGGAACAGGAAGGATGGTCGCGTGACGAGTGGGATATCGCTGTGCAAGCCGAATCTCACATTGCGCTGTATCGCCTGGTTCATGACCGGCTCAGCGGGCGATGGTTTTTGGAAGGAAATTACGATTAGCAACAGCTGACTGCTATGTACGTCGAACTCCATGCCCGCTCCGCTTTCAGTTTTCTCGAAGGCTCTTCCCTACCCGAAGATCTAATCGCTACCTGCGCCAACTTGAATATGCCGGCCATGGCGCTACTGGATCGCAACGGAGTCTATGGCGCGCCACGTTTCCACATGGCAGCGAAGAAGGCAGGAGTGAAAGCGTATATCGGAGCGGAAGTTAATAGCGAAGAATTTCCAATTTCCAATTTCCAATTTCCAATTCAAAATTCACTACGACCAAAAATCGGAAATCGGAAATCGGAAATCGGAAATTCTTTCCGTCTGCCTCTTCTTGTCTCCTCTCGCGCCGGCTACCAGAATCTCTGCCGCCTCATCACGAAAATGAAGTTGCGTGCACCTCGGAAAGAGGAAGGTGCGGTTCGCGAAGAAGAGCTGCGAGAACACGCGGCCGGGCT
>DATHJP010000104.1:0-3073 GCA_035489695.1 Terriglobales bacterium | reverse complement strand
AGTCTCCCGCTCCAACTCCACTGCCGTCAGCACGCTCATCTAGAGCAAGGGTTGGCCGGATATCGAATGTCGAAAAAATGCTGCCGATGTCCACCAGAATCGAAGTTGGCCAGCACAACCGCGCCTTAGCATCATTGTGCGTTCCGTCTGGACACGATGAAGAATTGTTTAGCGTGGCCGCAGTCGAGCGAAACACTGCAATCGCTGAGTCGAAGAGTTCGCCAAGTCCCACCCGCTCATCGGCAAAAAAGAACACCTGCCGCGCGGGATCGGCCACGATGGCGGGATCGCCGACGCCTACCACATTGTTATTGGTATTGGGATTTTTGAGGGAGGGGAAACCGCCTTCAAAGTCCGCGGAACAGGGATTCGTGGCGGCTCCGTTGCGGTGGACGTAGTATCCGGTTTGATTGCTCATTCCGAACACGCCACGGAAATCTCCGGGTGTTCCGGTCCCGGAGGTCAACAGACGGAAATCATTCGCCCCGCCTACAACCAGGTCACCGCCGGAAAGGCCTGAGCCTGGCAAAAAATCCACGGCGGTCTCGTTCTGAGGAACGGCGTCGCGACGGGGCTCAAGATTAAATCGAGTGCCGCTGGCGGTTCCACATTCGGGCAATACCGTTCCAGATGCGAGCAGCGCAAGAAAAAGACTGGCACACGCGGGCAGCAGAAACCTACCGATTCGAGACCTCATTGCTCCGGCCCTCCACTCACTAAGTCGCATGCTGGAATTAGTACGGTTGCTACGTTTAGCACGCCCCTGGAAACGATTGTCACGGAAATGCAAAATGTTTGTCAGCAGTTGTCTCGGCGCATGTCATTCTCCGCGAGTAGCTTCTGTGCGCAGTCATAAAGGTCGCAGTGAATGCCACCACCAAACCCGTAAGAACAACGAGTTTGTTCAAAGAATGTCAGGCGGCAACATTCGCTCCGTTGCCGCTGGATTGCTGTGCAGAATTGCTCACATTGAAGAAGTGTGTCCCTCCGAGATAGGTTCCCCACGGCCCTGGCAGCGGAGTGCCGAATTTGTTCCCAAGCGTTGTCCACCCGACAGGCCTTGACACATCTCGTCTGCAGACCTAGATTCTTCGGGACAACCGCGCTACGGAGGGAGATATGTCCGTTCTAGTAGTGGGAGCAACGGGTTTCGTGGGCGGCCAAGTGGCCCAGAAGCTTCGACGGCAGGGAGAATCGGTAAGAGCTCTGGTGCGCGGTGGCGACGCCCATCCGAAAGTCCAACCACTTCACGCCGCTGGAATCGAGATCGTGGCTGGCGATCTGACGGTTCCGGAGAGTCTCGATCCCGCCTGCCGCGGAATTGCCACCGTGGTGACTACCGCAACATCCATGCCCACGGGAGCCAACGATGGGCTGCGACGCGTTGACCTCGACGGCACTTTGGCGCTGATTGAAGCTGCGGAGCGCGTTGGAGTGAAGCGTTTTGTTTACACTTCCTACTCCGGAAATATCCACATCGATTCGCCGCTCGAGACCGCCAAGCGAACTTGCGAGAACCGTCTGCTTCGAAGTTCCATGCAAACCGTCATCCTGCGACCTACTTACTTCACGGAAGTGTGGCTAAGCCCGGCCCTTGGATTTGACTTTGTCAGCGGCGCGATTCGGATTTACGGGTCGGGCGAGGGTAAGGGCAGTTATATCTCCGCATTCGACGTTGCCGACTTTGCTGTGGCTGCGGCTATGGGGAAAGATGATGAGCACACCATTCTCGAGATGGGAGGACCCCAACCGTTGTCGCAACTGGACGCGGTGAAGATCTTTGAACAAGCTTTGGAAAAGAAGTTCCGGCTCGAACATCTGCCGGCAGAGGCTTTGCAGCAGCAGTACAGTTCCCCTGATCCATTACAGAAAACGTTTGGCGCGCTGATGCTCGGGTATGCGCAAGGAGGAGAAATCAAAGGAGCTCAGGAAACTGCCAAGAAATATGGGATTCGCTTAACGTCAGTCGGTGAGTATGCCTCGCGGGTCCGGGGAGGGAGTGCCGGTACGGCGGCTTGAGTTCGTCGAGTAATGCGGAGGCTAGAACGCGTCAATCCCCGTGACACTCTGTCCGATGATCAAGGTGTGAATGTCGTGAGTGCCTTCGTAAGTCTTAACCGATTCCAGATTGGCCATGTGTCGGAAGATTGGATACTCATCAGCAACACCATTGGCGCCCAGAATATCTCGTGACATGCGGGCGCACTCCAGCGCCATCCACACGTTATTTCGCTTGGCCATCGAAATGTGCTGCGGGCCGGCCTTGTCTTTGTCTTTGAGGCGGCCGGTTTGCAAGACCAGCAACTGCGCTTTGGTGATCTCGGTGATCATCCACGCCAGTTTCTCCTGCACGAGTTGATGCGAAGCAATGGGCTGGTCACGGAACTGTTTGCGAAACAGGGAGTATTGCAGAGCACAGTCGTAGCACGCCATCGCCGCGCCGATTGCTCCCCATCCGATGCCGTAGCGGGCCTGGTTCAGACATTTCAGTGGAGACTTAAGTCCGCCACTCTCCGGCAGCAAGTTCGATTCGGGGATGTGGACATCCTGCATCGAAAGGCTCGAAGTGACGGACGCGCGCAATGACCACTTGCCGTGAATATCTTCGGCGCGGAAGCCCGGACGATCGGTTTCCACCAGAAATCCCCGGACCTTGTTGTCTTCACCTTCCACTTTGGCCCAGATGACGGCGACGTCGGCGATGGAGCCAGAGGTGATCCACATTTTCTCGCCGTTCAGGACGTACTCTTTTCCGACCTTTCGAGCGCGGGTGCGCATTCCGCCTGGGTTGGAACCGAAGTCCGGCTCGGTCAGTCCAAAGCAGCCAAGCTTTTCACCTTTCTGCAAAGCCGGAAGCCACTTTTGTTTTTGCTCTTCGCTGCCAAAGGCGTAAATGGGATACATCACCAGCGCCGACTGTACGCTGACGAAAGAACGGACACCGGAATCGCCACGTTCCAGTTCCTGCATGACCAGACCGTATTCGACATTCGACATCCCCGCGCAGCCGTAACCCTTGAGGCTGGCGCCATAGAAACCAAGGTCGGCCATGGGCTTGACTAGTTCGCGAGGG
>DATHJP010000103.1:0-2350 GCA_035489695.1 Terriglobales bacterium | reverse complement strand
CATGCAGTTTACCCACGTGGAACTGCTGCCGGTAATGGAACATCCGTTTTATGGTTCCTGGGGATACCAGACCACTGGATATTTCGCGCCTACGTCGCGCTACGGAACGCCGCAGGATTTTATGTTTCTGGTGGATTATCTCCACCAGCACGGAATTGGCGTCATCCTCGATTGGGTGCCGTCGCACTTCCCTTCCGATGCCCATGGGTTGGCTTACTTCGATGGCACACATCTTTTCGAACATGCCGACGTGCGGAAAGGATTCCATCCTGATTGGAAGACTTTTATCTTTAATTACGGACGCAACGAGGTCCGCAGCTTTCTGCTCTCGAGCGCCATGTTCTGGCTCGACAAATATCATGCCGACGGATTGCGGGTGGATGCGGTTGCTTCGATGTTGTATTTGGACTATTCGCGCAAAGAGGGGGAGTGGGTTCCGAACAAGTATGGCGGCCGAGAAAATTTAGAAGCGATCGATTTTCTTCGACAATTCAATCTGGCAGTTTATAAAGAGCATCCTGGAATTCAGACCTACGCCGAAGAGTCGACATCCTGGCCGATGGTGTCACGACCTACCTACGTCGGTGGTCTGGGCTTTGGCATGAAATGGGATATGGGATGGATGCACGATACCCTGCTCTACTTCTCGCATGATCCCATTCATCGCCGCTATCACCACAACACGCTTACGTTCCGGATGTTGTATGGCTTCACCGAAAACTTTGTGCTGCCCCTCTCGCACGATGAAGTTGTCCACGGTAAGGGCTCCCTGCTCAATAAAATGCCGGGCGACGAGTGGCAGAGGTTCGCCAACCTGCGCCTGCTTTTCGGATACATGTATGCGCAACCGGGCAAGAAGCTGCTGTTCATGGGTGACGAGTTCGGACAAGGACGCGAATGGGCGCACGACCGCAGCCTGGACTGGCACCTGCTGGGATTGCCGCTGAATCGTGGAGTGCAAACCTGGGTGGAACACCTGAACCGCCTGTACCGGAACGAACCCGGTCTTCATCAATTCGATACCGACCCCGCCGGATTTGAGTGGGTCGACTGTAACGACACTGCTGCCAGCGTAATTTCTTTGCTCCGCAAAGGAAGCTCTCCGAAAGATACGATATTGATCGTCTGCAACTTTACGCCGGTACCGCGGCAAAGCTATCGAGTGGGAGTTCCTTCTGCCGGGTTCTGGCGGGAGCTTCTGAACAGTGATGCCACCGAGTACGGTGGTAGCGGACTGGGAAACTTAGGAGGCCGAACCGCGGAGCCCGGCCCGGTGCACGGGCGGCCGTATCAGCTCAACCTGACACTGCCTCCACTGTCGACGCTCTTCCTTAAAGCCGAATAGTCGTCACGGCTGCCCAGCCATCGGCAGCATCAGAACCGACGCCAGCCGCGAAGCGGCACAAGAATGCAGCCCACGGCTCCAGCCGTGGGTGGTGATGCAAGACAGAAAAAGCCCCAAAGGGGCGACAGAAACGGGTCCAGGACCAGATGGTTTTCAGGTCCGTCTCGCGGCAGATCATTTAGCTATCCGTCATCTTCTGTGACACTCGCGGGGAAATCTGCCCCGCACGACGCGCCTCGAGTAGAGCTTCGATGTGGTGCACGATCTTCTCAACGGACGCGCCTTTCGGAAATGCAGCGTCCACAAAATAAGGCGTTTCCTCCAGAACAGGTAGCGACCCTGAGATCACGATCACAGGAATGTCGGGATCATAGCGTTTCAGCTCGGCGGCGAGTTGGGCGCCGTTCATGCCCGGCATTTCGTAATCGGAGATGACCGCATCAATTTCTTTTTTCTTCGAGCGAAACAAGTTGAGAGCCTGAAGACCACCTTCGGCCACGAGCACTTCATACCCGTAAGTGCCGAGCATGGTTTCATACAATTCACGGATTCCAGGGTCGTCGTCCACACATAGCAATGTCGGGCGGTTCATAGGGGAGGGTCTGGCCTTTCATGATCTCCTCGCAGAATCCAAACGAAGAAATCGTGAATGTGCATGCACGAGAGATTCCAAATGCCAACCCGCCGAAAGATCGGGAGGCTGATCTACTCTCGAGGGTGCCCCGCTCAAGCTCTGCTTGGGCGGGGATTTTGACTTTGATCGATCGCATTGGACGGCGCAGAAGGGAGCGAGCTGGTAATCCTTTCCACCTCTCTCAGGGCGAGCTTTTTCCAACTGTGCGGTCACCCGGAGAAAACCCCGCCCAAGCAGAGCTTGAGCGGGGCACGCTCGAGAGTTGGGATGACCGGAGGAATCCGTTTGCGACATCGTGCTAGACTCGCTTTCACCAGTGCCCATGCGGATTCTGACCCGCTACATCTTGCGCGAAGTTACTTCTCACGCCT
>DATHJP010000102.1:0-6249 GCA_035489695.1 Terriglobales bacterium | reverse complement strand
TTCATCGGCCTGCTAAACTGCTGGTTTCTGCTCAACTGGGAGAATAAATGGCCGAGTCTTATGCTCCAACCCCGCGCACTCGCGTCACTCGCGAACCGGAGCGCGCGGTTTACGATCGCGCAGCCGCCTACCAGATTCTCGACGAAGGTTTCATTTGTCATGTGGGATTCGTCATGGACAATCAGCCTTTTGTGATTCCGACTGGATACGGCCGCGCTGGCGACAATCTTTATATCCACGGGTCGGCAGCCAGTCGGATGCTGCGGAATCTGGATCAAGGGATCGCGGTGTGTGTGACGGTAACGCTTTTGGATGGGTTAGTCCTGGCGCGTTCGATCTTCAATCACTCGATGAATTACCGCTCAGTCGTGGTGCTGGGAACCGCCGTCGCGGTGGAGGATCCAACCGAAAAGCTGCAGGCTCTTCGCGCCCTGTCCGACCACATCCTGCCTGGGCGGTGGGATGAAGCCCGCCAGCCGAACGAACGTGAACTCAAGGCGACCCTGGTGATGCGTCTTCCAATTACGGAATTTTCTGCAAAAGTGCGGATCGGACCGCCGATCGACAACGAAGAAGACTACTCGTTCCCGACATGGGCGGGCGTAGTGCCACTGCAGATGGTGGCGGGATCGCCAATCAACGACCCAAAACTAGATTCGAAGACACCAGTACCCAGCTACGTGCGGAGTTACTCCCGGACGGCTGGAGCAAAAAGTGACTAGTGACAAGTGACTAGTGATTGAGCGAAACGCGAAAGCAGATTTGACTAGCCACTATTCACTAGCCACTAGTCACTGCTTTTCTAAGCCGCCATTTCGCATTGCGGATGGTTGCATCCGCACTCCGCATTCGGTTCGCTTCCAGCGGCCGAAATCTCGCAGACCTCGCTACAGTACTGTTGACCTTGTGAAACCGGGCAGGAGCACTGGGGATGGGCACATTTATTTTGATCAGCGGCGTTCATGTCTGATTCTCCCTCGTGTCGGACTTCGTCCAACCGTTCTTCGATGCCCCGAGGCGGGCATGGCGTTCGCGACGAGGTGCCGATTGAGGACTAAATTCTTGCACTCGAGAATCGGTGCGAGTAACATCCCCGTCCCGTCCCTTAGGTAACGTGGGCTAACCCTGTTATGGATTGACCCATCAAAAGCAGGAATGTAGGATTCGAAGTATCCAAAAGAACTGGGCGAGGACATGGCGGCTCGTCGCAAGTTATAGATAAAATGGGGATTACAAAAAAATACCTCCTGAGCGGGCTATCCGTCGCTCTATTCGCAGGTGTCGGCTGCCATTCGTCGCAGAAGTCTGCGACCCAGACGTTGCCGGCCCAGGCAAACGCTCCTACTCTCACCGTCAGCGCTAGTCCAAAGCCGCAGCCCGCTACTAAGCCACAAGGAGCAACCAAGGCTGCCACCAAGGCTGCGACCAAGCCGAAACCTGCAACCGAGGAAAAAAAGGTCAGCGCTCCGCCAAAAGTGCAGCCGGTGCTGCCAGTCCCTAAACCAGATCCAGTTGGGGAACTAATCGCACAAGTCGAGCGCGAATATCAGGCGGGGCAGGAGAACTATAAGGCTGGCCATGTGGACGCAGCCAAGCAGAGCTTCGATCGCGCATTCAACCTCATCACCGGGAGCGCGCCGGAAATACGTTCCGACGAACGAGTACAAGGTGAGCTCGACCGGGTTCTGGATGGTGTGAATGGCCTGCAATTGGAAGACGCTCAGGCGTCTCCTGAGCCAAAATCTGAACCTGCGCCCATTGATGAGGCCAATGACGTCACTTTCCCTGTCGATCCCAATATCAAGGCACAGGCGGAAGCAGAGATTAAAGCCACGCATTCCGATTTGCCCTTGATGCTGACTGATCCCGTCGTCGGATACATCAACTATTTCTCCAGTCGCGGACGCGAGACGCTGGAGAATTCTCTAATTCGCGGCGGACGCTACCGCGAAGTCATTGAGAAAATTCTGAGGGACGAGGGAGTCCCGCCGGAATTGATCTATCTCGCACAAGCCGAATCGGGATTCCATCCATTGGCGCTTTCGCGAGTAGGGGCTCGCGGAATGTGGCAGTTCATGGCCAGCCGAGCGAAAGGATATGGCCTGCAAAGGAATCAGTGGGTGGACGAGCGCCAGGATCCAGAGAAAGCCACCCGAGCGGCCGCGCGCCATTTGAAAGATTTATATAACCAGTTCGGTGACTGGTATTTAGCGATGGCCGCGTATAACTCCGGCCCCGGAACCGTGCAGAGCGCAGTGAGGCGTACCGGATACGCCGATTTCTGGGAACTCTATCGCCGTAATGTGCTGCCTAGAGAGACCCGCAACTATGTACCGATCATCGTCGCGGTGACGATCATGACCAAAAACCCGTCGCAATACGGGTTGGACAAAGTGGTCACAGATAAACCGGTGCCGTACGACAAAATCAAGATCGACTATTCGGTGGACCTACGCCTGGTAGCCGGTTGCGTGGACGCGTCGCCGGAGACGCTCCAAGATCTCAATCCGAGCTTGCTACGCCTCACCACCCCCCAGGATCGGGAGTTTGAACTTCGCCTGCCTGCTGGCACCAAAGATAAGTACACCACTGCGATCGCGGCGGTCCCCAGAGACATGAGGGTATGGTGGCGATACCACAAGGTGGGGCCCGATGACACCTTAGAGTCAATCTCGCGTGTGTATCGAACCCCCGCCAAGGCTATTGCTCAGGCAAACAGTCTCGATGGTGAAGACAAGCTTCAGGCCGAGAGCAGGATCATTATCCCCATCGCTCCAGGCAAGCATGCCGCCACTGAAGACGGGGCGACCTATGCCCGCCATGCTACGCGCTACAAGTTACGCAGGGGTGACACGCTACAGTCGGTGGCCGACAATTTCGCGGTTCCGACTACGATGGTACGCCGATGGAATCATTTGAAAGGCAATAGCCTGCAAGGCCGACGGGTTGTATACATCCATTTACCCGTAACCCCCAGCATCAACCAGCTGCGCCAAACGGCCGCCCCTAAACCCAAGGGAAAGAATAGCTTACGGACAGCCAGCGACTCGTCTCTGTCCCGCCACAAGGTCAAACGCGGCGAAACTCTGACTTCGATCGCCAGCAGCCATCACACCACCGTGGCTGCCCTGAAGCGCGACAATGGGGATGTTGCCACGCTTCGCCCCGGAATGATTCTTCTTATCAAAGACGTTCGATAAACTGTCGACCGCATAACCTGCAAACTCAGCATGAGAATATCGAATGTCGTACTGATGGACGTGCATTTTGTATCTGGCCTTCGCGCTTGAAGTTTTAAATCGGTGTAATATGCAAACGTATGGATTGAAGTAGGCGGCACAATATTGCCGCGTAAAAACGGTGTGTTATAATCGCGCGCCGTTCAAGCAAACGACAGCAGTTTTCCAGTTGTCTTTTTATTTCCCAGCGCATGTAATGCAGCGCCCGGCAGCCGCGCAGCCGGAAACCAGGAGGAGAAATGACTTTCAAGGACACCCTCTACTTACGTGACGATGAAATGGACGAATTCGGTGATACTGGCAGCGCCGCCTACGGCGACTCGCTAGAAGAAGATTACGAGCAAGAAGAGGAAGAAGAAGCTGAAATGCCCGGCATGACCGAACCGGGAGCCCAACCCGCCACGCCAGCTGCTCCTGCGCCGCAACGCGGTGGAGGGGGTGGCGGCGGCTCCAAACCTGCCCGCAAGAAACCAGCGGCAAAGACCGCGAAGAAAAAGGCAGCCAGGAAGGCTCCCAAACGAAAGCCGGCCAAGAAGCGGAAGCCTGCTCGCAAAGCAGCGAAAAGGAAGACGGCCAAAAGAAAACCGGCAAAGAAGGCAAAGCGACCGGCTCGCCGCAAGCGCGGACGCCGCCGTTAGGGCCATTCTGACAAGCTAAGTCCTTCTCCTCGGTCAACATCTGAGGCCGCGGTCTCGCGCTGCGGCCTGTTTTCCTTAAAATGCCGCCTGCCGAGGCAGCGCCAGTCCCACCCTGCTCATCCTAGTCTCATGCTCTGGGGTGCCGGCCTGCATGTCTAACGAGGAAATCGGCTCTATAGTCGTTCTACTGCTGATCCTGATCGCGACCGCCCACCTTTTCGGCTATTTGTTCGCAAGGCTTCGTCAACCGAAGGTCATCGGCGAAATCGTAGCCGGCGTGGTTTTGGGGCCGACGCTGCTGGGCCGGATTGCACCTTCTTTCTCCGCTTCCATCTTTTCTGACGGAACAACCTCGGGAGCGCACGTTCATGACGTGGTTCTCGGTTTCCTCTACTGGATGGGTTTGCTGCTTCTTATGTTTATCTCCGGGTCGGAAACCCGGCGTTTATTCGGACGCGACGATCGTCGACAAGTTGCATGGCTGGCTTCGATGGGCACCGTCTTGCCTTTCATCGTGGCACTGCTGGTGGTTCCCCTGCTTCCCGTCCAGCGATTAATGGGTGTAGCCAATCAGCGGAATTCACTGATTCTGGTAATTGGTATCGCGGTGGCCGTGACTTCGATTCCAGTTATCTCCCGCATTTTTTACGATCTTAAGATCCTGCATACGCGGTTTGCCCGGCTGGTGCTGGGAGTGGCGGTTCTGGAAGACATTGTTTTGTGGGCCGTACTCGCAATGGCAACTGCACTGGCCAAGTCTTCCGTGCTGCCGAAAAGCGAAATCTTTCGACACTTGGCAGTAACCTTTATTTTCTTCGTCGTTGGTTTAGCTCTCGCTCCTCGGCTGCTGAGACGTTTGCATCAAGCGCGCTGGAACGTTCTGGCGGCGGCTTCGCCAATCGGGTATCTGATCGCAGTTTTATTTGCCTACGCCGCAGTCGCGACCATGCTGGATGTGAGTCTGGTGTTCGCAGCCTTCCTGGCGGGGTACGGAGTGGCGAGCGAGCGAGAATTGTTCGCCGACGCTCTGGATTCCTTAGGAAGATTCTCGTTTTCAGTTTTCATTCCCGTGTATTTTGTGATCGTCGGCTATCGGCTTGATCTCTGGAAGAGCTTCTCCATCACCGTGCTTGGAATTTTTCTGCTTGGCGCTTGTGCCATCAAGCTGCTCTCGGTGGGATTGGGAGCACGGCTGGCGGGATTCCGTGGCTTGGACATTTTGAATCTGGCGATTGCGACTAATGCTCGCGGCGGACCCGGAATCGTCCTGGCCAGCGTGGCTTACGACGCCGGCATCGTGAACGCCACGGCCTACACCACGCTCGTTCTGCTTGCCGTGCTTACATCGCAGGCGGCCGGAGCATGGTTGGAGTATGTCCTGCGCAAGGGATGGCCGCTATTCTCGTCTGATTCCGTGCCGGCAGGTGAACGTGAACCGGCGATTGACGTCCGGGCCGCAGCCTAAACTTTTCTCAAAAAAGCAGAGCTACTTCTTTCCTCCCGCCACTGCTTGCAGGCAACGTCCGTAGAGCTCAAGCAAGTGGCTCGCGTATTCTTCCGGTTTGGAGGCGGCCCCGCTGCCCTGGAATCCAACTCCGGAAGAACTGGTGCGGCCATAGCCGGTCGTCATCGCGACAAACTTCATCAGATCGAGGGCGATGTCTTCATTCCGACGCGCGCCAGCCATCAACGTGGGTAATTCATCCATGAATGCCTCCGCAGAATGATAGCAGAACGATGCGGCGGTGTTTCAGCGCTTAGCATTTAGCATTTAGCCTTTAGCCCTTGGGGGTTCTTGCCGATCTGCACAAAACCCTCTTGGCCAAATGCTAAGTGCTAAATGCTCAGTGCTCAGAAATCACGACGGCTTCCTCTCCGGGCCAAACAATGTAAGCAAATGCCCATCAGGATCGCGAAAATTTGCTGCCCACATCGGACCGGAGACATTGCGCGGCTCCTGGCTGAACTCCACTCCCTGATTTTTCAGTGCTTCGTAAGACGCTCGCACGTCATTCACCGAGAAGATCACCTCGGTCGCGCCTGCCAGCGGGGAAACATTTTTCGCCAGGGGTTCACTCAAGACAATGGTCAACGCGCCGCTGTCGAGGAAGGCGAAGCCTGGAATCCTTTGCCGGACGTCGATACCCAGACGATCCCGATAAAAAGATACGGATTTATCGAGATCGCGCACGCCCAGCATGATCATGCTGACGGGAGGAAGGTTGAATCGTTGGCCGTCCACACTGACCTCCAAATGGATTGGCGCTGCCAGCAATTATAATGAGAGTATCATTCGACTCGCTTTATGTAGGCTGCGTGGCTTCAATCCAGTTTTGGCACATGCATCTCATTGACCGGTCGCCGAACGGTTT
>DATHJP010000101.1:0-5924 GCA_035489695.1 Terriglobales bacterium | reverse complement strand
TTGCTGTTCGGCCGGCCCAACTGCGCCCAGAGCCGCTAATGCAAACAGCGAAAGGGTGAGTTTCACCAGCGTGCGCTTCATAAAGTCCTCCCCAAATGGAAATTTGAAGTTGGCCCCGAGCCCCTTTGAATTTCGTGGAATGTTATACCATTTCCACGGCAGTACCTAACTCCCGTGCCTAGGCCCTTATTTGCCGGACCATTTATGAGATGGCTTCTAATGTCCTCCTGCTTGAGAGTTCGAGCAAAGAAATCCGATGCAGCCGCGTACGCCCGTACCCAGTTTTTCCACATCGGGAAATCAGCTATCGACCAGTCGGGGGAAGGGTGGGCGACAGTTTCGAGGTCTCACTCTGTTTCTGCCTGATTGAAAATAAGGTCTCGCATAGTACGAGAACAACCACGACAAGATTAGATAGCCCGAACATTCTCCAGCGCACGCATTCCAACGCTAGGACTGCTGCATTTGCCCCGATGCAAAAAGTCCTCAGTCGGTGAATCCCGTATCCGTTGCGGATACGCAGCAGGTTAAACATCGCAAGGAAGATCCATAACAATCCTGTGTCAAGAACTGCGCGTGGCGGATGCAGAAGTTCCGTAGTTGATATGTGGGCAACGCCAGCGACAAAAATCAGCCACACGCACGCTTGGTCAATGTATTTCATGGTCGAGCAGCCCTCCTCAGAAAGTTAAGCAGGGGTTTACACTTATCGAATCCTAAACAAATACCGGGCCATTTATGAGATAGCTTCTAGTGTCCGTCCTACTTGAGCGTACGAGCAAAGAAATCCGCAGCAGCCGTATATGCCCGTACCCAGTTCTTCCACATTAGAAAATCATGAATGTCGTCAGGGAAAATCAATTCCTCAAACTGCACATGATTTTCGAGTAGACGTTGCGCCAGATCCACGGTCTGATCGAATGGGACATTGCGGTCATCATCGCCATGAATCAGCAACACGGGAGACTTCCAGCCAGCTACGGAAGCATCGGGAGAAGATTCAAACGCCAGCTTCTCCGCCTCCTTGCTGTCGGGCGCGCCAGGACGATTTTCCCAGTGCGGAAGGAATACGGACCAATCGTGAACTCCGTGAAGATCCACTCCCGAAGCGAACAGATTCGAGTTGCGGGCCAGTCCCAAAGCGGTTAGATATCCGCCATACGATCCGCCCCACAGTCCTATCTTTTTCGGATCAACGGTTGATAAACCTTGAAGAAATTTCGCCCCCGCAAGGACATCTTTATATTCCGAGGCGCCCCGCCAACTGGCATTGGCAGGTTCGCGGAATGCTCGTCCATACATGATTCCGAGCCGGTAATTCACCGACAGCACAACGTAGCCCTGGCTGGCCAGATACTGATTCATGGCATACGCATTGTGGTAGTAGTACATGTAGTGAAAGCCCTGCAGCATCTGCCGCATGGGACCACCATGCATAAAAATCACCGCTGGTCCTTGCTGGGTCCTGCCGGGAGGCGTGAAAAGTTGACCGTGGATGTCCAGGCCATCTTCACTTTTGAAAACTACCGCTTTCGGAACCACCAATTGTTTTGAAGGGAAGTCCTGAGGTAGAGCAGTGGCTGCAAACATTTCCTTGCCTTGCGGAGTAATCCGATAGGGCATAGCAGGAACGGTTGCACTCGAGCCAAAGCAAACCACTAAATTACCTTGGTTGGTCTCTACCGGACTCCATTCAATGCCTTCGCCGGCGGTTAACGCCTGCGCCTTCCCAGCTTCCAAACTGACTCGCCAAAGATGGCGGCGATCCACGTCGTCCTGATTCGAAGAGATGAGGACGGAGCGTCCGTCAAAGCTCGGAGCCACATCTTCCACTTCAAACACCCCTGGAGTGAGCAAGGTGGCAGAGCCGCCAGTGGGAACGATGGAGTACAGATGGTTCCATCCATCCTGCTCGGAGGCGAAAATAAGTTTGTCATCGCTGACAAAGTAAAACGAAGAGTCCGCAGTCAGGCGGGGAAAAGAATCATTGGGCTGATTTCCGCTGTGCCAGATCTCTTTTCCGTTTCCCGTCGCCACATCCGCCATCCAGATTGCCCAAGGCACTACCCGTACAGGGATGAGGGGAAGCTTGTCCTGGACACCGGGAGTTCGAATGAAAGCTATGCGCCTTCCGTCGGGCGACCAACGTGGTGAAACATCGCGATCGGCACTGGGAGAAAGATAGCGAACGCTGTCACGGCCGAAGTCGTAAATAGCGATGAAGCTGTGGCCGCCGCGATCACTCACAAAGGCAATCTGGCGTCCGTCGGGAGACCATTTGGGAGTTGAATTATCGCCGCGCAAATCAGTCAGTTGATGAGAGGACGTGGCGCCTGAAACCGGTGCAATCCATAATTGTTTTCGTGTGGCCCAGACGGCGAATTGTCCGTCGGGGGAGAGTTCAACGTTTTCACATTCTTCCTCGCCACAACCCATCTCGCCAAGGAGCCGTGGGCTGTCGCCATCCGCGTCTATGGCCCAGACCTGCTGTTTGCGCGACGATACGCCGCTGGTGGGATCCGCGACTCGTCCGACTTCATTGGTTTCGCTACCACGCACGTACACCAGAGTGCGACCATCCGGGGTAATGCGCAGGCTGACGATTGGCTGTCCGTCATCACCGCTGTAGTGCGTGATCGGGCGCGCGGCGAAGCTGGGAATGTCGGCCATCCACACGTTGCGAGATCCTTTGGCATTGAACACCCATGCCACCCGGCCCAAACGCGAAGCGGCAACCAGGTTGGACGGAAACGGCGAACTCAATACTTGTTCCACCGTAAAAGTTGCGGCCGATCCCTTGCCAGTAAAAGAAAAAAGGAGCACGAATAGGAGTGACGAAATAGCTCGCCGGCTGTGAGGCATTCTCATAAGAGGCAAAGCCTACTCTAGCGATTCGTACTTGCCAAGTGAGCAGCGACACGGTGGCTCTGCGAGTGCCATTTGGCCTGGCAAACGAAGTAGCCTCTATAATGCCGAAGCACTGGTTGCCCATTGCTCATGGAGGATTGAATGCGCCTTCGCGCAAAGCTGATTTTTCTGATGGTCGCTTGTCTTTTTCTTCTCGCTGCCGCTGCCGACGAAGTGGCCCCGCTGGCGGGATATTCAGCAACATCCTCGCGCACCCAGCGTGATTGGGAGACGAAGTTCCGCGCGATTCCCGCGCCGGCAAATCTGCGCGATTACATGCAGCGTCTCTCAGCCCGGCCTCATCATGTCGGTTCTGCTTACGACAAGGACAATGCCGAATGGATGCTTTCCAAGTTCAAGGAATGGGGTCTGGATGCGCATATCGAAAATTTCGATGTCCTTTTCCCCACGCCGAAAGAGCGAGTAGTAGAACTGGTCGAGCCCAGCCGATTCCAGGCCAAATTGCAGGAACCACCTGTCAGTGTTGATCCAACTTCTAACCAACAATCCGAGCAATTGCCTACCTACAACGCCTACTCGATTGACGGCGACGTCACTGCACCCCTCGTATATGTGAATTACGGCATTCCCGAAGATTATGAAAAGCTGGAACAAATGGGAATCTCAGTGAAGGGGGCCATCGCGATTGCGCGGTACGGGCATTCCTGGCGCGGTATTAAGCCGAAAGTTGCCGCCGAGCACGGCGCAGTGGGATGCCTCATCTACTCTGATCCCAGGGATGACGGCTATTTTGAGGGCGACGTTTTCCCGGAGGGAGCGTGGCGTCCACCGGATGGAGTGCAGCGCGGCAGCGTTATGGACATGCCCATCCATCCTGGCGATCCTCTGACTCCGGACGTAGGAGCCACGAAGGACGCAAAGCGCCTGGCTTTGAAGGACGTGAAGACCTTCACTCGTATCCCGGTTCTTCCAATTTCTTATGGGGACGCGCAGAATTTACTCAAAGCTCTCAAGGGCCCGACAGGGCCGGAGAGTTGGCGTGGTTCCCTTCCCTTCACGTACCACATAGGACCTGGCCCGGCGAAAGTACATTTGAAAGTGCAATCGAACTGGGACATCAAAACTCTCTACGATGTCGTGGTCAAAATTCCTGGCTCGAAATATCCCGATGAGTGGATAGTGCGTGGCAATCATCACGACGCCTGGGTAAACGGCGCCGAGGATCCGATTTCAGGCACAGTCGCTCTGATGGAGGAAGCGCGCGCGTTTGGCGCATTACTCAAGCAAGGCTGGAAGCCGAGCCGGACAATTATCTATTGCGTGTGGGACGGTGAAGAACCTGGTCTGCTGGGGTCGACCGAATGGGCAGAAACCCATGCCGATGAACTCCGCCAGCACGCCGCGCTTTACGTCAATACCGATGCAAATGGCCGTGGTTATTTGTTTGCCGGAGGATCACATACGCTGGAAAGGTTTATGAATGGAGTGGCACGCGACGTCGAGGATCCGGAGAAAAAAATCTCGATCTGGAAAAGAAGCCAGCTCAAGCGAATTGCCGATGCCAGCTCAAACGAAGAACGTCAGGAAACACGTCAACGGACGGATTTGCGAATCCGTGCGATTGGTTCAGGTTCTGACTACACCGTCTTCCTCGATCATCTCGGCGTAGCCACGCTTGATCTGGGGTTCGGGGATGAAGACGGCGGAGGAATCTACCATTCCATCTACGATGATTTTTATTGGTATACCCATTTTTCCGACACCGACTTCAGCTACGGACGCGCTCTGGCGCAGACGGTTGGCACCGCCGTCATGCGAATGGGCGATGCCGATCTGCTGCCTTACGAGTTCACGGACTTTGCCGACACTGTTCATCGCTATCTGAACGAATTGCAGAAACTGCTGAAAGACAAGCAGGACCAGGTCAGCGAGCGGAATAAAGAACTGGACGAAGGCGTTTTTTCCGCAACCGCCGACCTGAAACAAACTTTTGTCCCGCCTCCGCGCGAAGAGGTTCCGCCACATCTCAACTTCGCTCCGCTCGAGAATGCCGCTGAAGCGCTCACCCGGAGTGCTGAGCGATATCAAAAAGCGTACGAGAAAGTGGCGAAGAATGGAGACTTGGCCGTGAGCTCTGCTTCGCTCCAGGCTGTGAATGCAAAACTGCTGCAGAGCGAACGAAAACTAGCCAGTCAAGAGGGGCTGCCCGGGAGACCATGGTTCAAGCACATGATTTATGCGCCTGGGCAATACACCGGATACGGAGTGAAGACAATTCCTGGCGTTCGCGAAGCCATTGAACAGAAGAAGTGGAAGGAAGCGGATGACCAGATGCAACGTGCCGGCGCCGTGCTACAGGATGAGGCCGCTTTGATCGACTCGGCGGCGCAGGAGTTGGAGAAAGGAAGATAGCTTCATTCACCGCCGAGCACGCAGAGCACGCCGAGAATTTGTGAATGAATTGTTCGACTCGGCGTTCTCGGCGAGCTCGGCGGTGAATGAAGAATTTAAAGGTTAGCTGGCGGGGGCTGGCCCTGATTTGAGAGTTAAGCGTTCATCTCCAGCGTCCGTTTCAGTTGTCCGCAAGCGGCATAAATGTCCCGGCCGCGCGGACGGCGGATAAATGTTGGCACGCCAGAATCGATCAATATGTTTTGAAACCGCGCCACCCGATCCTGGGCCGGAGTTAGAAATGGAATTCCCGATCCTGGATTTAGTGCAATCAGATTGACCTTGGCGCGTACCCCGCGAATGAGCTCGACCAATTCGCGGGCATTCTCTTCAGAATCGTTCACTTCATCCAGGAGAACATATTCAAACGTCAGTCTTTCCCGATTTCTAAGAGGAAAATCGCGCGCCGCGGCTATCAGCATTTCCAGGCTCCACTTGCGGTTAAGTGGCATCAGGCGAGTTCGTAACTCATCATTGGGCGCATTTAGCGAGATAGCGAGCTTAGGCCTTATCGGTTCGGCGCCCAGATCATAGATACGCGGCACAATGCCCGCCGTTGACACGGTCATTCGCGATTCCGGGATGCCCACGCCTTCGACCAGCAG
>DATHJP010000100.1:0-4224 GCA_035489695.1 Terriglobales bacterium | reverse complement strand
ATTCCAGGGGCCTAAAGAATGGCGCGACCGAAACTGGCAAAATTCTCCCGTGCCCGCAAATGAAATTGATGCAGTGGTGCTCACTCATGCCCATCTTGACCACTGCGGCTGGATTCCCCGGCTGGTCAAACAAGGATTTCGCGGCCCAATTTACGCGACTTCGTCCACTATCGATCTTTGCGGAATTATTCTTCCCGATTCCGGCCACCTCCAAGAAGAAGATGCGGCGTTCTACAACAAAACCAAAAGCTCAAAACACAATCCAGCGCTCCCGCTCTACACTTTTCAGGAAGCACAAGATTGCCTGCAATATTTTCGCCCGCTAGGGTTTGAGGAGAGCAAACAACTCTCCCCAGAGATTTCCTTCCGCTTCCTACGCGCGGCACATATTCTGGGATCGTCCATGGTGGAGCTGAACCTCACTACGAATGGACAGTCCCGCCAATTGCTTTTCACCGGAGACATTGGAAGGGTGCGTGATCCTGATCCAGGAAAAGTGCTTCGCTCCGGCCCCACCGAAGGCGAGACTGCGGATGTGCTGGTCATGGAATCCACCTACGGAAACCGGCAGCATCCCACCACCGACCCGCGGCCTGAACTAGCGGCGCTGATCCGCCAGACCGCCGAGCGTGGCGGCAGCGTCATTGTCCCAGCTTTTGCGGTGGAGCGAACGCAGAAATTCCTTTTCATCGTTAAGCAGTTGATGGAGGCGGGGCAAATTCCGCGTATTCCTATTTATTGCGACAGCCCTATGGCCATTAAAGCGGTACAGATTTTTCTCAAACACACCGAAGAATACAGCGAGGAGACTCGTCAGCTCATCAAGCAATATGGTTCACCGCTCCAGTGGCCGGGAGTCACGTTCGCTTCTACGCCCGAGCAGTCGAAGAAGATCAATGAGAATAAGTTTCCTTGCATTATTATTTCTTCCAGCGGCATGGTGACTGGCGGACGCATCCAGCATCACCTCGCGCAACGACTTCCTGATCCGAAGAATACGGTGATCTTCATCGGCTTCCAGGCGCCGGGAACGCGCGGCGCGACAATCAAAAGTGGGGCGCCCGAAGTGAAGATATTCGGCCAGGTAGTTCCTATTCGCGCCCAGGTGGTAGCATTCGAACAGTTCAGCGACCACGCCGATACTCCGGAAATGCTGCAATGGTTACGCACCTTTCACCGCAAACCCGCGGTCACCTATCTTGTGCACGGGGAACCGGCGGCGGCGTCGCAATTGCGCGATACCCTAATGAAGGAACTGGGCTGGAACGTGGAAGTGGTGCAGTGGATGCAAAAAGTCGACATTAAGTGAGAGCACCCCATGAACGAAGCCGAACTGAAGCAGCACCTCGAAGCAGCAGAAAAAAGTCCCAAGCAGATCGCCGCGGCCGTGTCTGGATTGCCGGACAAGACTCTCCTCTACAAGCCCGCGCCGGGCAAGTGGTGCATTCTGGAGATACTCGGCCACCTGGCCGATATTGAAGTTGTATATGCGTATCGTATCCGACAGATGCTTGCCGACAAGAAGCCCGTGATTGCTCCGATGGATGGAGACGACTGGGCGCGCAACCTTGGCTACACTGAAACTCCGCCCGCAGAACTCGTAGCGCTCTATGGATTGAACCGGCATGCCAATCTGCGATTATTGCGTCGCCTGAAGCTGGCAGATCTCGGAAAGTCGGCGTTCCATCCTGAGTTGCAACGGGAAGTGACTGTGGCCGAGATGATTGAAAAGATGTCGGAGCATGGCGCTGGCCATCTCCGGCAAATTGAACGGTTGAAGAAGGAGTCGGCGGGAAAATAAGCCGCCACGTTTGCTCGGCGGTCATGAGTTGGTGAAACGTACTAGGGCATCAAGTTTGCCCGCTGCTGCTCCCGAGTCGATCGAACGCTCCGCCGGAGCTACCCCATCCGCCAGATGATCAGCCTTGGCCGCGGCCACCAGAGCGGCCGCCGCATTCAAGATAACCACATCCCGCCGGGGCGATTTCTTTCCGCTCAGGATTTCACGAATGATGGCGGCGTTAGCAGCAGCGTCCCCTCCCGCGAGGTCTTCGATCCGCGCTCGTTTTATTCCGAATTCTTCCGGAGTAACTTCATAGGTTCGGACCGTTCCTTCGCGCACTTCCGCAACGCGTGTCGGATCGGTCACTGTGATTTCATCCAAGCCGTCGCTTCCATGCACAACCAGCGCGCGGTGCAGACCTAACATGCTGAGCGCTTCCGCAAGTTTTTCCACCAGTTCCGCCGAATATACTCCGACCACTTGTGCGGAGGCGTGAGCTGGATTGGTGAGCGGACCTAAGAGATTGAAGACAGTGCGCAGTCGAAGTTCGCGCCGAGCACTCTGTACATGTTTCATCGCGGAGTGCAATGAAGGAGCAAAAAGAAACGCCATGCCCACCTCTTCCAAACAGCTAGCAAGACGCTCGGGAGGGAGATCGATCTTCACGCCCAGAGACTCCATCACATCCGCGGAGCCGCATTTCGAGGTCACGCTGCGGTTGCCGTGCTTGGCGACGCGTACGCCTGCGCCGGCGACTACGAAAGCTGTTGCGGTAGAAATGTTGAACGTCCCGCTGGCGTCGCCGCCGGTGCCGCAGGTATCCACGAGCGCATCGCGCCCCGTGCTACTCACGTCTAGCGTTGAGTGCTGATGAATCGTCAAAGGAGTTGCCGCCCCGCGGATGGCCTCGGCGAAACCGACGATCTCTTCGACGGTCTCACCTTTCATATGCAGAGCCACCAGCAAGGCGGCGATTTGCACATCGGTACACCTGCCGGCAAGGATCTGCGACATGACCACACGGGCCTCTTCACGGGAGAGTGATTCGCGATGGTTGGCGATGCGGTGGAGGGCGTCCAGGATCATGGGAGGTATAAGGGTAGCATTGCGGGACAAAATCGGCCTGGTCGGCGCGTCTGACAAAGTGGAGAAACGTTCCACGTGGAACATTTTGTCGGTACGCGAATGTACGTACAATAAGATCACGATGCCGGGCGGGATGGGGCTGAAGCCCCGTTATTTAGAAGGGCTTACGCGGCCTTGAAGGGCCGCTCTTCCACGTGAGCCCGACAGAGTGGTGAAGCCCAAGCTTCCACAATCCTAAGGGGGCGGACAGCGCTGCTCCGGCCATCGTCCCACCCTTCGAAAAACGCGAAGGGTGGGACACCCTCGCCTCGGAAACGGCAGGGTGCGGACACCCTCGCCTTCGAAAACGGCAGGGTGCGGACACCCTCACAGTGTTTTGAGATAAAATCAAAAGTTTGCTGCCGCTGTAGTATGCCGCCAGCATGGTCCTGCCGATCCGGAATTGAATCATTATGAAGATTCATGAGTACCAGGCCAAAGGCATCCTGAAAAAGTATGGTGTGGCTGTGCCTCGTGGCGAGGTGGCCGAGACGGCCGATCAAGCTGAAGCCGCCGCGCAACATCTCTTCGGCGCCGGAGCTTCGGCAGTCGTGGTGAAGGCACAGATTCATGCGGGCGGGCGGGGCAAAGGCGGTGGGGTAAAGATTGCGAAGTCGGTGAAGGAAGCGGGCGAGGTCGCGGCGAAAATGTTGGGGATGAAATTGGTCACCCATCAGACCGGACCCGAAGGCCGCATCGTGCGAAGGTTGCTGATCGAAGAGACTTTGCCTCTTGAAAAAGAACTTTACCTGGGAATTGTTATTGATCGAACCGAAGCGCGACCGGTGTTCATGGCGTCGGCTGCAGGTGGAATGGAAATCGAGCAGGTGGCGGCGGAGAATCCTGCTGCAATTCTCAAGGAATACATTGACCCGGGATTGGGCCTGGAAGCTTTCCAGGCGCGCAAGCTGGCCTTCGCGCTTGGTCTGAAGCCGCAGCAGATCCATCCAGCGGTCCAGTTCATGACCAGCTTATACAAGGCATTTGCGGAAACCGATTGTTCGCTGATGGAGATCAATCCATTTGTCACGTGCACCGACAGCCGCCTGTTCGCACTGGATGCGAAGATTAATTTTGATGACAACGCGCTCTTCCGCCACCCTGAAATCCGCGAGCTGCGCGATGTCACCGAGGAAGACCCTCTCGAAGTAGAAGCTTCGAAGTACAACCTGAACTACATCAAGCTCGATGGAAACGTGGGCTGCATGGTGAATGGCGCCGGGCTGGCCATGGCGACCATGGATATCATCAAGTATGCGGGGGGAATGCCGGCGAATTTTCTGGATGTTGGCGGCGGGGCGAATGCCGAACAGGTG
>DATHJP010000099.1:0-5510 GCA_035489695.1 Terriglobales bacterium | reverse complement strand
TTGCTCCGATTCCGGTAAAGAGCAGAGCCATCGTTCCGGGTTCCGGCACATTGGCCCGGGCGGTGAAATCCAGGTCGCCTGGCCACGGTTCACACTCTCCCGATTCGCAGCCAAAGACAATCGAAAAATTGTGTCCCGCTGGAATTCCGGCAAAATCCGATCCCAAACCTGAAAGCAGGATTGTGGTCAAGCCATTCACTGTCGAGACTGAGCAATTCACGAATGCATCAGTCAAGCAAGTGATTGCGCTGGCATCTACACCAGATTCGGCAAGGCTCAGACTAAACCAGTCCAAACCAGAAGCATTGTTGAAGAACAGTGCACCCGTTCCATCGGCGGGAGTGCCAAAGGCGAAGTTCAGCCCGACTGGGGTACAGCCTTGTCCGCAGGGTGGGTCGCGGATGATGATGGTTGGGTCGGTGATCGAATCAGCATGGGCGAAAGCAGCACACATGGCGATCACAACAACAAGGGCAACACGAAAAAGGATCGAGGGTTTCACGGAGTAACTCCGATTCAAGTAGCTGGATTGAGGGAGGAGTCCGCGCTCGTGGCGACGCGCAGAAGCTACAGGCCATGTAGTATCTATCGCCGGAAATGAAAGTCAAGTTCAAACTCAACATTAGTGGCTGAAAATGCTGAGCTAAATGCGAATGTGCAAAATTTTTCACCAGATTTCAGCCATCGTCTCTATAAGGTGCAAACTTCTGCAATTAAGAACGAGTGTTAGGCAAGCGGCTAATACTTCGGTTCGGCGGTTAGTCCGCAATGTTGCGATGGTTTGCGCGCCGCGACCAGTTCCACTATCCTGCCCACTTTACCTCTAAAGAATTAAGTTTGATTTCGAGGGAGCAATTCATGCGGATGATTTTTGTCGCGTTAATGCTGTGTTCAACGCTGATGACAATGGCTGCCCAGACACAACCCGCTGTGAATCTCATGCCGCTTCCGGCCAACCTGCGGATGGGAACTGGCCGACTTGTGATCGATCCCTCATTTTCTGTCGCGATCAGCGGCAACAGCGATCCGCGAATGCAACGAGCGATCGAACGCTTCTTAAATGATTTGCGTCGACAGACCGGAATGCTTCCGTTGGATATGAAAGTGACCGACTCGGCGAAGGCGACGCTCGTGGTTCGCGCTGAACACGCGAATCAAGAAGTGCTTGATCTCGGAGAAGATGAATCTTATAGCCTTGAGGTGGCAAGCGACGGTGCAAAGCTCGACGCTCCGACCACGTTGGGCATTTTGAATGGACTGCAAACGTTTCTGCAACTGGTGGCGACCTCCGCCGACGGCTTCGCGGTGCCGGCACTGTCGATCCAGGATAAGCCTCGGTTTCCGTGGCGTGGATTGTTGATTGATGTAGGCCGCCACTTCATTCCCCTGGACGTGCTCAAGCGCAATCTTGACGGAATGGCCGCGGTGAAGTTGAACGTGCTGCATTGGCATCTTTCCGAAAATCAAGGCTTCCGGGTGGAAAGCAAGAAATTTCCTAAACTGCATGAAATGGGCTCGGATGGATTGTTCTATACGCAGGATGAAATCCGGGATTTGATTGCCTACGCGCGAGAACGCGGCATTCGCGTCGTGCCAGAGTTTGACATGCCTGGGCACAGCACTTCCTGGTTCGTGGGTTATCCGGAACTGGCCAGTGCGCCCGGACCATATCAGATCGAACGAAAATGGGGCGTTTTCGATCCGGCGATGGACCCAACCCAGGAACACACCTATAAATTTCTGAACGATTTCATTGGTGAGATGGCCAAGCTGTTCCCCGACCAATACTTCCACATCGGCGGGGACGAAGTAAACGGAAAGCAATGGGACGCAAATCCGAAGGTCCAAGAGTTCAAGCGCTCACACGGAATCAAGAACAACGAGGATCTACAGGCGTACTTCAACAAACGAGTCCAGGAAGTCGTCAGCAAGCATGGCAAGACCATGGTGGGGTGGGACGAGATCTTGCAGCCGGATTTGCCCAAGAGCATCGTGATCCAGTCCTGGCGGGGTCAGGAGTCGCTAGCTGCGGCTGCCAAACAGGGTTATCGCGGGATGCTCTCGAATGGGTACTACGTCGATCTGATGTGGTCGGCGGAACGGCACTACAGCTTTGATCCGCTTGGAGGCGCGGGCGCGACCCTAAGCCCGGAGGAGAAACAACGCGTGCTCGGTGGCGAGGCTTGCATGTGGGGTGAATACGTTTCGCCCGAAAATATTGATTCGCGTATCTGGCCTAGAACAGCCGCGATCACGGAGCGGCTATGGTCTCCCCAGGAAGTCCGGGACGTGAACTCGATGTACCAGCGTATGGAAAAGGTCAGCCGGAAACTGGATTGGCTTGGCCTGACTCACAACTCCGGTTACGCGCCTATGCTGCGCCGTATTGCCGGCAGTGACGATATTTCGGCGTTGCGTGTGCTCGCTGACGTGGTAGAGCCGGTCAAGGATTACAACCGCGGAGATCAGGCGGCAGCGGAGCCTACCAGCGCAGATCCGCTCAACCGGTTAGTGGATGCTGCTCGTCCCGAGAGCCTGGCGGCTCGAAGGTTTGCGGATCAAGTCGATCAGCTGCTTTCCGGCAAGGCGGATGCGGAAACCAAGGGGCAAATCAAATCGCAATTAACGCTATGGCGTGACAATCAGACAAAACTTCAGTCGCTAGGGGACCAGTCTTTCTTGTTGAAAGAGGTTGTTCCCCTTTCGCAGGGCCTCTCGTCGCTGGGAACCGCGGGACTGCGTGCAATGGATTACCTGGAAAGCGGCCAGCATGCTCCGTCGGATTGGGCGGCTGAACAACTTGGAGTTGTTGAGCAGGCGAAGAAGCCGAAGGCTCAACTACTGCTAGTGATTGCTCCATCGATTCAGAAGCTGATTCAGGCCAGTGCAGGCCAGTCGACTGGGTCATCGTCACACCAAGGCAATCGATAGCAGCAAATAGGTAGCGCCGGCGTCTCGCCGGCAGCGTAAGCATGAGCAAACTGATGGGGTACGAGATCCCGCCACCATTGCCGGCGGGACGCCGACGCTACATTTGTATTATCAGGCTTGGAATTCTGAGGCTTCGGGGAGGTGTAGTTTGCTCTTCGACAATGCCTTGGAAAGCAGTTCCTCGATTTGAAGCTCTTCGCAGTTCTTAGCCATAGCCAGCTCGCTGACCAGGAGATAGCGAGCCCGCTCCAGCATCTTCTTCTCGCGGAAAGAAAGCGGCTTAGATGTGTTTAGAAGTAAAAGGCCTTTGAGAACTGCCGCAACCTCGAGCAGGGAGCCGGTACGCATGCGCTCGGAGTTTTCCTTGAATCGATACTTCCAGTCGGCATTGTTTTCACATTCGCCATCTGTAAGAAAATCAAGGATTTTTTGAATTTCGCCGTTTCTTACCACCCGCCTCAACCCGACGCTGGCCACGTTGTGGAAAGGAACCATCACCTTCAGGCTGCTGGCTTTAATCTTCAGCAAGTAGAACTTTTCCACACTGGCGCCGATGGTCCGGCTGCTGATTTGCTCGATTATTCCGACGCCGTGGTTGGGGTAAACGACTTTATCGCCTATGTGAAAACTTCCGTCGGTACTGATCATGAAGGGACACCCACGAGCGCGGGAAAGCTGAGGAACAGAACACCTTTATTTTAGCCCAAGTGAGGCCCAAAGGCAATCATAACGGGGGGTTGCGGCGCACATTTGAAGCCGCTTTCAGGCACCGAACTGAGCCTTCGTAGGATTCCTTCCGCCCAGACTGGAGTCCGGTCTGGGTTTATAATTCGTTCAAACATGCAAGAGCAAATCAAGAAAAAGCTTCAGGACGAGATGAACCTCCTGGAACACGAGTTGAATCATGAGCTTCCCAAGGAACTCAAAAAGGCTGTGGCTCTGGGTGATCTCAGTGAAAATGCCGAATATCACATGGCCAAGCAGCGCCAGGAGTTTGTCAAAGCGCGGCTGCGGCAATTAGGGCGGCGTCTGGCGGACCTGTCCCTGATCAACATGAACAATATTCCCAAGGACAAAATCGGCTTGGGATCGACGGTCCGCGTTTATGACAACGATAAGAATGAAGAGGTCAAGTTTCAACTGGTGACTAGCGAGGAATCCGATGTAGCCGCCGGCAAAATTTCCACTACTTCGCCGATCGGGCGTGCGCTCCTCAACAAAAAAGTGGGAGATACGGCCATTATCATTACGCCTAATGGCAAGCGCGAAATGGAAGTCTTGAGCCTTACGACGATTCATGACGAGGTTGGAACGGGATGACTTGGACTAGCGCTTTCGGGCGAGGTTCGGGTTATTTGCTGGACGCAATCGTACGCTGGCTCGCCCTGGCGCGGATTAATCCCAACGTGCTCACATTTCTGGGACTGGTAGTCAACACCGGCGCTGCCCTGCTGTTCGGTTACGCCAACGGCACTAACCAGGCGCGCATGTTTCGCTACGCCGGGCTGGTGATCATCGGTTCAGGATTTTTCGATCTGGTGGATGGGCGGGTGGCCCGCGCCAGCAATCAGGTTACGCGTTTCGGGGGATTTTTCGATTCAGTCGTAGATCGTTACTCTGATGCCGCTCTTTTCTTTGGATTGTTAGTTTATTACGCTCGCGGCGGCCGTTTCTTCTATGTGGTCCTGACCGCTCTGGTGATGATCAGTTCAATCATGGTGAGCTATACCAGGGCGCGTGCGGAATCTCTGATCGGCTCCTGCAAAGTCGGTTTTATGGAGCGCCCAGAGCGACTGGTGCTTCTCATCATTGGAGCGCTGTTTAACGTCATGGCGCCGGTGCTTTGGGTGATTGCAGTTTTGTCGACGATTACAGTGATCCACCGGATTCAGTACACCTGGGCGCGAACCCAAGGCGTGGACGCCGTCAGCGGCAGTGCTGGTCAGGCTGCGTAGGGTGGCTCTCATTTTGCTTTCGGCGTAGTCACAGAAAGTGGTCAGTGGCCAGTGGCCAGTCGGAAAAAACTGATCACTGGCCATTGACACTGCCTCTTCTTCCCCCAGTGCTAAACTATCGCGTTATTTCTGAGGACTCATTTTGCCTAGCGATCCTGTTCTACTCGTCCATGGCGGCGCCTGGGCGATTCCTGACGACATGGTTGAAGCCCATTTGAATGGTGTGCGAAACGCCGTCGAGCGTGGTTGGCAAGTGCTCAGCCGCGGAGGTTCCTCACTCGACGCGGTCGAAGAAGCGGTTGTCATTCTGGAAGATGACGAAACTTTTGACGCCGGGCGGGGCAGCTTCCTTAACCGGGAAGGAAAAGTTCAACTGGATGCTCTCATCATGGACGGTGCCACCTTGCGGGCTGGGGGCGTCGGATGTGTGGAACATCTAAGAAATCCGATCCGCGCAGCGCGCAAAATTCTGAGCGATAGCCACCATGTGTACTTCGTCGCCGAGGGAGCGGAGCGCTTTGCCTCCGAGCACGGGATCCCGCTGTGCCGGAATGAAGATCTGATCATCCCACGGGAAGTCGACCGCTTGCGGGAATTTCAAGGGCGTGCGCTGGAACAGAATCC
>DATHJP010000098.1:0-5851 GCA_035489695.1 Terriglobales bacterium | reverse complement strand
TTGCCAAACAACTCCTTCACCAAAGCCTGAATGCGAGGCATGCGGGTCTGTCCGCCGACCAGGACGACTTCATTGATCTTGCTCGCGTCTACTCCCGCGTCTTTCATGCACTGCTTGCAGGGTCCGACGGAGCGCTGGATCAGGTCTTCGACCATCGACTCGAGCTTTGCCCGGGTCATCTTCTTGACCAGGTGCTTGGGACCGTTGGCATCGGCCGTGATGAAAGGCAGATTGATCTCTGTCTCCATCGTGGTGGAGAGCTCGATCTTGGCGCGCTCAGCCGCGTCACGCAGGCGCTGCAGCGCCATTTCGTTTCCCTTGCCACGAAGGTCGAGCCCTTCGTCTTTTTTGAATTCGTCGATTAGCCAATCCACGATGCGCTGATCGAGGTTATCGCCGCCCAAATGGGTGTCGCCATTGGTGGCTTTGACTTCGATGACGCCTTCGCCCACTTCCAGGACTGAGATATCAAAGGTGCCGCCGCCGAAATCGTAGACGGCAATGGTCTCGTCTTTCTTCTTGTCCAGCCCGTAAGCCAGTGCGGCTGCAGTTGGCTCGTTGATGATGCGCTTTACGTCGAGCCCTGCGATTTTGCCGGCGTCCTTGGTGGCCTGACGCTGTGCGTCATTGAAATATGCCGGAACCGTGATTACGGCTTCGGATACTTTTTCGCCGAGGTAGTCTTCCGCGGCTTTCTTCAGCTTCTGAAGAATCATCGCGGAAACCTGGGGTGGGGTGTACTCCTTACCCTGTGCAACGATGGCCACGTTGTCGCCTGACTTCACGACTTTGAAGGGCACCATCTTCATTTCTTCGCTGACTTCGTCATAGCGGCGGCCCATGAAACGCTTAATCGAGAAAATCGTGTTTTCTGGATTGGTAATGGCTTGGCGCTTGGCGACCTGTCCTACAAGCCGCTCGCCTGTCTTGGTGAAACCGACCACCGAGGGGGTCGTCCGACCACCTTCTTCGTTGGGAATGACCTTGGGTTCTCCACCCTCCATAACTGCTACTACGGAGTTGGTCGTGCCCAAGTCAATTCCTATAATCTTTGCCATAAATCTCTTCCTCCATCAATTATAAGTGCTTATAAATTAACAAGTTATAGCTCTGGAACTCGTTTTCCAGCAGCCACATAGTAGAACTTGAGTGACTTGATGTCAACTTTTAGATGCTCCCGAACTCACAGTGGATGCAGGGATTAAGTCCAAGATGGGACGGCTGCCTGGCGAGTATTATGAGGCGTTTGAAATGCTCCCGTTCAAATTGGTCTACAGCGCCGACTACTATCTTCCCATTGGGGCCCACGTTTTTCCGGCTCAGAAATACCGCTATATTCACCAGCGGTTGCTGGAAACCGGGGTCGCGGACCCATCGGATTTCCTGGAGCCTTCGTCTGCGTCGGACGAGGACGTTTTGCTGGTGCACACGCCCGAGTACGTACACAAGCTGAAGACTGGAACTCTTTCGGCGCAAGAAGAAATGCAGATGGAGGTTCCGTATTCTCCGGAATTGGTGCGAGCCTTTTATCTGGCGGCGGGGGGCTCGATCCTGGCCGGCCAAAGTGCGCTAATGGACAAGGTGGCATTCAATATCGGGGGCGGGTTTCATCACGCATTCCCCGACCACGGCGAGGGTTTCTGCGTAATTCACGATGTGGCGGTCGCCATTCGCCGGCTGCAACGCGACAAGAAAATCGTTCGAGCCATGACGGTGGACTGTGATGTTCACCAAGGCAATGGCACTGCCGCTATTTTTGGTGGGATGCGTGACGCCAGCGATCCGCTTCCATCAAAAGCTTCCGTCATGCCACGCGATACACATCCACGCGGCGCACCTGCCGGCGACGTGTTCACGATTTCGCTTCATCAAGAGAATAATTACCCGGCATGGAAGCCGCCATCGTCGATTGATGTGAATCTGCCAGATGGTACGGGGGACGATGACTATCTCGCCTGGCTGGACAACGCCCTCAGCTCCGGCCTGCGTCAGTTCGAACCCGAACTGATCTGCTACATCGCGGGCGCCGATCCTTATCGCGAAGATCAGCTTGGCGGACTGGCGCTCACCATTGAGGGCCTTAAGCGGCGCGACGAGTTGATGTTCCGCGTAGCCCGGGCGCGGGACATTCCGGTGATGGTGACATTCGCTGGGGGGTACGCGCGTCGCGTGGAAGATACGGTCACGATTCACTGCAACACGGTGACTGCTGCGAAAGAAGTTTTTGGTGGCTAAAGATCGCGTAAACTTCGTGTACCTTCGTGCCCTTCGTGGTTGATCGATCTTTGATGAGCGACCGAAAACCACAAAGGGCACGAAGGGTACACGAAGAAAGGCCACATCTTCCACCTGCTAAAATAACTTCTGATAGCTATGTTTGAGAATCTTTCAGAAAAACTTCAGCGCGCGTTCAAATCCCTGCGCGGACAGGCCGTCCTCAGCCCGGAAAACATGGAGGAGGCGCTGCGGGAAATCCGTTTGGCTCTGCTCGAAGCTGACGTTAACTTCAAAGTGGTCAAGCAGTTGATCGATCACATCCAGGAGAAGGCGATCGGCCAGGAGGTCGCGACCGCATTATCCCCGGGCGACCAGGTGATCAAGATCCTGCGCGATGAATTGATCGACACTCTCGGCCGCGACACGGCGAAGCTGAAATTTGCCTCCCAACCCCCAACCGTGGTGCTCATGGCGGGATTGCAAGGCTCCGGCAAAACCACCACCTCGGGCAAGCTGGCAAACTGGCTGAAGAATGGCGGCCACCGTCCGCTGCTCGTTTCCGTGGACGTTTACCGCCCCGCCGCACGCGAGCAACTCAGAGTGGTTGCGCAGGCGATCAAGGCCAATATCTACGAAGGTCAGGTTGGCGAGGCAAATACGGCAACGGTGGAGCGTCTGGCCAAAGAAGCGCGTCGCGAAGCCATCAATACTGGCTCGGACGTGCTCATCGTGGACACTGCAGGCCGGCTACACATAGACGATCAATTGATGGAGGAGATGCAGTCGCTCAAACGCTTGCTGAATCCTCAAGAGATTCTGTTTGTGGCTGATGCCATGACCGGTCAGGACGCGGTGCGCTCGGCTGACGAATTTCACAAGAAACTTTCGCTGACCGGCGTGGTGCTCACGAAAATGGACGGCGATGCACGCGGTGGCGCTGCGCTTTCCATCCGCCAAGTCACAGGCCAACCGATCAAGTTCATCGGTGTTGGCGAAAAGTATGACGCGTTGGAACCTTTCCATCCCGATCGAATTGTGTCCCGCATCCTGGGGATGGGCGACATTCTGTCGCTGATCGAAAAAGCAGAGCAGCAGATCGACAAGAAGAAGGCCGAAGAAATGGCCGCCAAGGCCATGACCGGTGACGGCTTTTCCCTGGAAGATTTCCGCGATCAGCTGCGCCAGGTCAAGAAAATGGGATCGCTTCAGAGTCTGATGGGAATGCTGCCGAGCATTGGCCCATTCGCTGGATTGCAGAAGGCTGCCGACAAAGTGGACGAAAAACAGTTGGGACACGTTGAGGCGATCATCAACTCGATGACAGTTCATGAACGCCTGCATCACGAAGTCATCAATGGCAGCCGGCGCAAGCGCATCGCCCGTGGTTCGGGCAGAACCGTGCAAGAGGTTAACAATCTTCTGCGTCAGTATGCCCAGATGCGAAAGATGTTTAAGCAGATGGGCAAACCCAGCTTTGCCAGAAGACTGGCGGGGATGAAATTACCCGGAATGTAGAGAACCAGTGGCTAGTGACTAGTGGTTAGTGACTAGTCTTGGCTCTTACTAGCCACTAGTCACTAGCCACTGCCTTTATGAAATGGCGCTCCCTCGACGAGACCAGTTTGGCTGCGGACACTCGCTCTTTGCGTGAGCAGTTTGCCGAGCGCAAGGAACTGGTGGCCAAGTATGTTCCGGCGGAAATCCAGGCGATTCATGCGCGTGTCATCGCGGAACTGCAACAGCAAGGCATTGCTGAAAGCGCCCTCCCTGCTGGCGCGAAAGCTCCGGCGTTTGAGCTAACGGACCACAACGGCAAACTCGTATCTTCCACCGAACTATTAACCAAGGGACGAGTCATCATTTGTTTCTTTCGCGGACGTTGGTGTCCCTTTTGTGTCGGGCAGTTGGAAGCGATGAATTTGGTGATGCCTGAGATCCAAGCGGCTGGATCGTCGTTGATTGCAATCTCTCCGCAAACAGTGCAGCAGTCGTTCTTCATGGCCGACCAACACAAGCTGCGCTTCCCGCTATTAAGCGACTTGGGTAACGACGTGGCACGCCAGTTCGGACTGGTGTATCGCGTGCCGGAATTTCAGCAGTCCGTTTACCGGCGAGCATTCATTAATTTGCCACTAGCGAATGGAGATGAAAGTTGGGAACTTCCTATTCCGGCGACCTACATTACCGAACGCGATGGCACTGTGCTCTACTCCTCGTCCAACCCGGACTATACTCAGCGGCCCGAACCTCAGGATATTTTGGCCCGGGTTAATAAGCGTTAGATCCCCTCAGGATTTCTTTAGTCATTCCGCACCGTGAGATCCTTCGCTTCGCTCAGGATTTCGGCAGCGGGCTCGGACGCCCGCTAGGCGCCTCAACTTGCCAATCCCCGTAAATTCTGCAAAAATAACAGTTTGCCTTATCCCTCCGGAAGGAACTAGGAAAGGAACATAAGCTCAGTGTTAATGATTCGTCTATCGCGCACGGGTGCGCGAAAACAACCGCAGTATCGGGTGGTGGTCATCGAGAAGGAACGGGCGCGCAATGGCCGACCGGTTGAGGTGGTAGGGACATACAATCCCCGCACCACTCCTGCCAGCATTGATCTGAAGCGCGAGCGCATTGATTATTGGGTGTCGAAGGGCGCCAGGATGTCGGACCGGGTAAGCAAAATCTATTCCAAGCCGGCCTCGCCGAGTGCCCAGCCCGCCGCCTGATCCGCAGATCGTAGTCTTATCCCATCGGGAATCCGCCATGAACGAGCAAACTGGGGATATGCGCGCTTTGATTGAGCAGATCGCGAAAGCGCTGGTCGATGAACCGGACCAGGTCTCGGTCAATCAAGTTGATGCTAGCCAGGGCAGCGTGCTCGAACTGAAGGTGGCGCCTAACGATCTGGGTAAAGTCATCGGCAAGCAGGGACGCACGGCCCGCGCCATGCGTAATTTGTTGGGTGCAACCGGAATGAAGTTCAATAAGCGCTTCACGCTGGAGATCCTGGAATAGCCGACCAGTTCATTACTCTCGCGCGCGTGCTCAAGACGCAAGGTCGTCATGGTGAAGTTGCTGTCGAAGTACATAGTGACGTGCCGGATCGTTTTTCCCAGGGCATGAAACTTTGGGCTCTGGCAGAAGTTGGCAGCCGGCGCGAACTAAAGATTGAAGAACTCTGGCCGCACAAAGGACACTTGGTTTTGAAGTTCGCAGGGGTGGACTCGATTTCGGACGCCGAAACCCTTGTAAGTTGTGAATTGCAAGTTCCGGCGACTGAGAGAGCTGCGCTTGAGTCGGGTTGGAATTACATCAGCGATCTGATCGGATGTCTTGTTTTTTCCGGTGATCGTGAAGTTGGCAGGATTGAGAATGTCCAGTTCGGGGCGGGTGAAGCGCCGCTGTTGATCGTAAGCGCAGGATCGAAGGAATACGAGATTCCCTACGCGGAAGCTTATCTGCAAAGCGTGGATCTCAAGAATCGACGGATTCAAATGCTCTTGCCCGAGGGGTTGTTGGAAGTGAATTCACCTCTGACAGCGGAGGAGAAGCGGGAGCAGGCTGATAAAGCAAGAGAAGGGCGAAAGCATTAACCACAGAGGCGCACAGGAGCAGGCAGGAAAATCTCGTCGTCTCCTCTTTT
>DATHJP010000097.1:0-2182 GCA_035489695.1 Terriglobales bacterium | reverse complement strand
AATTTTCTTGTTGTTGCCATGCTTGATTGGGGTACCCTCAGCCACCGGTCAAAGCAGTGTTCCGGCTGAACTGGTCCGCCGGTTCACCATTACATCCGTGGCAACCAGCGGCATATTTTGGCTCCTGGTCGGCATGCTCGGCGGCATGATTTACAGTCGCAATCAGTCAGACACCTAGCTTCGCCTCGACTAACCCATCTGTACAACACCCACCCAAATCGCTTCATTTATGAAGTTGTGGATCTGCCCGCGTTTTTTCGATGGCCAAGATTCAAACTTTCGATGCAAAGTTCATACCAGCAATCTTGACAGCTCCCCGTCCAATCTCTACTATCAAAACGATGATGTCAGCTTCCCAAACTTGCTGCCAGTTCTGTACTTGTTGTTGTATGCGTGTGTCCACTGGCGCAGGGAGGCTGCTGACCTAAGAATTTTTTAAACTCAGCACTTATCGACCCACCGCCAGTGCGAATCGCTGGCGGTGGGTTTTTTTATGCCAAATTCAGTCACAGAAACGAAAGCGCAACGCGTCGAGCGGCTCAAAAGGGAGAAGAATCCCTGGGATGGCCTCGACGAAATCCGCCGTTTTTCGCGCGAAGGATTCACCTCGATTCCCCCCGAATGGATAGGGACGTATTTCCGTTGGTGGGGTGTTTACACCCAGGGAGACGGCGCTGGCGTCGTCGGCGGACAAGGCGGTGAAGGCAGGGCGTTGCCGTACTTCATGGTCCGCATTCGGATTCCCAGCGGCTTACTCACTTCCCATCAGCTTCGAACCATCGCTTCCGTGACGGAACGCTACGCGCGTGGGTCCGCCGATCTTACCGTAAGGCAAAACATTCAACTTCATTGGGTGACGATCGAATCGCTGCCCGAGTTGCTGGATCAATTGTGGAGCGCCGGGCTGACTACCAAGGGTTCATGCGGCGATGACACTCGCAACATTACAGGCTGCCCGCTTGCTGGAGTGGATGCCGACGAGATTTGTGATACCTCGCAGTTGGCGCTCGAGGCCAATCAATTCTTCGTTGGCAATGGCGACTTTTACAACTTACCGCGTAAGTTCAAGATCTGCATTACCGGATGCAGCGTGTGGTGCGCCTATCCCGAGATCAACGATGTTGGATTGACTGCGATTCGCCGCACCAGTGGCACAGACTCAGAAATCGGCTTTTCGCTTCGTGTGGGTGGGGGATTGTCCACCGATCCCCACCTCGGGCTACGCTTGAATGCATTCGTAGGCTGGAATCAGGCAATCCCTGTCCTTAAAGGCGTTGCTGAGATTTTCCGAGACAGCGAGAAGCTCCGCGAAAACCGCGAACGGGCGAGACTCAAGTTTCTATTTCTGAAGCATGGATGGACTCCAGAGAGTTTCCAAGCAGAGCTGGAGCAACGAATAGGTTTTCGCCTGGATCCCGCGGCCCCGGAAATTCCGCCCAACGATGTTTATCGCGATCACGTGGGAGTTCATCCCCAGAAACAGTCTGAGTTCTGCTACGTGGGTGCGGCCGTATTGCGCGGTCGGATCACGGCACAGCAGATGCGATCGGCGGCCGATCTCGCTGAACGCTTCGCTGGTGGCGAGCTCCGTACCACCAACATGCAGAACCTGCTCATCATCAACGTGCCCCATCGCAACATGGAAGCACTGGCGATCGAGCTGGATGCCGTTGGATTGCGTGTGGGAGGCTCTCCTTTCTGGCGGGGCGCGATTGCCTGCAGCGGCTCCGAATTCTGCAAGCTCGCGATCACGGAGACGAAAAGTTTTTCGCGCTGGCTGGTCGAAGAGCTGGAAGAAAGAATGCCCGGATTCGAGCAGCACCTGAAACTTCACGTAACCGGATGCCCCAACAGTTGTGGCCAGCACTGGATCGCAGACATCGGAATCGAAGGCAAGAAGATCAAAGTCGACGGTCGCTTGCAGGATGCCTACTACTTCTGCGTTGGCGGTGCTGTCGGACTCAATCAAGGCATTGCGCGTCCCATCGGATATCGCTGCCTAGCCAATGAAGTGCCGGATGCCATCGAACGCCTGCTGCGCCGATATCTCGATGAGCGTCGACCGGGAGAGAACCTGCGCCAGTTTTTTGCGCGGCACAGTGACGAGAGCTTGCGGGAGTCTCTGGCAGGGGAAGTGGTCGCCGCCGTCGTGCGCGATCCGTCGCCCGGACGAGTGCCGCAC
>DATHJP010000096.1:0-3727 GCA_035489695.1 Terriglobales bacterium | reverse complement strand
GATAATTACGTCGGCTCGCGCGCGTTCCGGAAATTGCTCGAGGCGTTTGTGCGCGTTCTCCACCATCACGATTGCGGCGTCCACCATTGCGCCAATCGCGATGGCGATGCCTCCCAAAGACATAATGTTGGAAGTAATCCTGAGATACGCCATGGGAATAAAGGCCAACAGGATGGCAACCGGGAGGATAAGGATCGCCACAAGCGCGCTTCGCAGATGAAAGAGGAACACCAGAGTCACCACGCTCACGATGATACTTTCTTCCACCAGCTTCTCTTTGAGCACCACGATCGCGCGATGGATCAGATCCGAGCGGTCATAGGTGGGGATGATTTGGACTCCGGCTGGAAGTGAAGCTTTAACCGCCTCGAGTTTTTCTTTTACCCGGGTGATCACGTCCAACGCATTTTCCCCTGCGCGCATGACCACAATGCCCGCCACCGTCTGGCCCTTGCCGTCCAATTCCGCAATGCCGCGACGCTCCTCAGGGCCAATCTGCACCCGGCCAATGTTCTTGATGAGAATCGGGGTGCCACGTTCATCGGTGCCGATTGGAATCTGCTCAATGTCTGCTACGGATTGAATGTACCCTCGGCCGCGAATCACATACTCGGTACCGGCCATCTCCAGCACCCGGCCGCTGACCTCCGCATTGCTGTCCCGCACCGCCTGAATGACTTTGTCGAGCGGCAGCCGGTAAGCCGAGAGAGTGATCGGATCCACTTCGATCTGATACTGCTTGACGAACCCTCCGACCGACGCCACCTCGGCCACGCCGGGTACCGCTTCCAATTGATAGCGGAGATACCAGTCTTGAAGGCTTCGCAATTGCGCGAGATCATGCTGTCCTGATTCATCCACTACGGCATATTGATAGACCCAGCCGACGCCGGTGGCGTCAGGGCCTAGGGTAGGGCTGACACCGATGGGTAACTTGCCGGTCAGTTTCTGCATGTACTCGAGCACGCGGCTTCGTGCCCAATAGAGATCCGTGTGGTCTTGAAAGACCACGTACACGTACGAGAAGCCGTATTCGGAAACACCGCGGACTCGCTTGACCTTCGGGCCAGCCAGCATGGCGGTGACAATAGGATACGTAATCTGATCCTCAAGCAGGGTGGGGCTGCGCCCGGGCCACTCGGTATAGATGATCACCTGCACATCGGACAAATCCGGGATCGCGTCTAGCGGAACATGGACGAGCGCCCAGCCTCCCCACGCAGTGAGCAGTAGCGCGCCCAGGATAACAAGGACAGGGTTTCGTGCGCTTCGTTCTATAAGTGAATTAATCACGTGCCTCCGCCGGCTACCGCAATCTGAAATTTCTCCGTGATGGCCGGGCGTCCTGGAACTATGACTGTCACTCTGACTTCCCATGTTCCTGCCATGCCCAGCATTGCCTTTCCCTCGTAGACGCCATCCTTGGTATGGACCGCCGTGACTTTCGAATCCGTCATGCCCGGCATCGGCATCGTATAAACAAACAGTACGTTGGCATTCGTGACCTGCTTTCCCTCTGGGTCAGCGAGCTTCAGTCGCAGCACGGTCTCGCCGGCTTTCGGGGTTGCCGGCACGGTGCTCAAGGTCAGTACATAGCCGCTGACCTTCCGGGTTTTAGACACGGCCTTCGCAGGTGCGGATGACGACATACCCGGCATGTCTTTCATTGCACCCTCCCGCCCCGGAGGTGCCGAGACACCTCCTTTTCCCATGCCTTCCATTTTGGCCTCGTAGGCGCCTCGCATTTGCCAATCGGCCATGCCGATCTGCCCCATCATCTCCTGCATGCTGCCGGTAGAAGCTAACTTGCTTTGCGCGTCCAGCAGGAAATTCGCCGACATGACGACCCGGTCTCCTTCTTTCACACCTGCCAGCACCTCGACCTTGTCTTCGCCTCGGCGGCCCAGCTTCACCTCAGTAGGCACGTACATCCCCTTACCTTGGTCAACGAACACGATTTGACGAATGCCGGTATCCAATACTGCTTCCTTCGGCAGGACCAGCCGCTCTTGCTGATCGGTCTGAATGACCACATTTCCATACATGCCGGGTTTGAGCTGGAGTTTGCGATTCGGCAGTTCCAATCGCACCCGTACGGTCCGCGTCGTTTCATTGACAGATGGATAGATGTACTGCACTTTTCCCTCAAATGTAGTTCCCGGATAGGCATCAAACGTTGCGATGGCTTCTTGGTTTGGCTTCACATCGGCCAACTGGGATTCGTACACGTCGGCGTAAACCCAAACGGTCGACAGATCAGCCAGTTCGTACAGCGTGGTGCCGGGCTCCGCATATTTACCCGGCAAGGCGTCGCGTTTGAGCACAATCCCACTAGCCGGAGCGTAAATGGTGATCACCGGATCAGCTTTACCACGACGTTCCAGTTCGGCAATTTGGTGGTCAGTGACATCCCAGAGCCGTAGTCGCTCGCGGGCGCTGGCTATAAGAGCTTGGGCGCCCTGCTTTGCTTCCGGCAGTGGGCTGCCCGCCAGTTGATCTTCTGACCGTAATGCCAAGAGATACTCCTCCTGGGTCGCTAAGAGATCCGGGGAGTAGACGGTCAAGAGGGGCTCGCCTTTGTGGACTGATTTGCCGACGGCATCGACAAAGACTTTCCGAATCCAGCCAGAGACTCGCAAATTGACCTGTGTGAGTTTGCGCTCGTCATAGGTGATCGTGCCGACGGTGCGAATTGCCTGACCTAACGGGGCGAACTTGACCTCCGTCGTCCGCACACCGATAAGCTGTTGTTGGACCGCAGGCAGCACGACAGTGCCCGGCTGGCTGGGCGTCATTGACATACCAGGCATGTCTTTCTTGGTTGGCTTTGAATCTATCTGTGGTTCAGGAGTTACCGAGGTATTCCCTTTCCCGGTGGTCATCTCTGGCATCTTGTCATGCGCCACCACGTAGCCGCCAATGAGGCCGAGAATGAGGCTGAGTAACACCAAGACCGTGACTTTTGCTGTGCGTCGGGTTTCAGGGCTCATAACTTCCTCACTTGGAGTACGTTGCCATTGTGAGGGACAGAGAAGACTGCAGGCCGTTCGCTTCACTTAGGGTGGCAGGGCTCATTATTTCCTTTTGGGATGACTCCAGTTCCACGCCAATCACCCTCTCGAGTTCAGCGTGGTGTTGCCCCAAGGCGGTCAGGACACGGTAGGACTCCAGCTGAAAATCCCGGATCGCCCTCTCCGCATCCAGTAGGGTAAGAAATTCCACCTTTGCGTTTTGGTACGCGATCCGCGCAGAGTCTAAGGTTTGTTGCGCCTGAGGAAGCACCGTGGTCTTGTACAGGTTGACCAGTTTTTCTGCGGCCTCAATCTTCACAAGAATATCTTTCACTTCAAACGCCACCTGATTTTCCAGTGCCTGATATGCGGCTTTCGCAGATTCGAGAGTGGCGCGGGCCTCCCGCACTCCCGCGTCGTATTTTGGTTTCGTCCAAAAAGAAAATGGAAGCGTCACCGCAACCATGCCGCCAAAACCGTCGCGTGCGCCGAAATTTTGGAACCGTTCCACCATGACGTTGAAATCGGGATAGAACTGCTTTTGGGCAAGCGCAATAGCCGTCTCGCTGCGGGCCGTCTCTCCCATGAAGGCTTTCAGTTCCGGGCGATTTTGAACAGCCAACTGTCGTAACTCTTCGAATGTGGGTTTTACAGAGAGGCGGGAGGGTTCCCTGGGCGCCCCCAACGCCGCCTGCGGAGGACGGTTCATTAACAAA
>DATHJP010000095.1:0-2722 GCA_035489695.1 Terriglobales bacterium | reverse complement strand
CGATCCTGCCGCAAGGCCAGTACTGTGTCACCTACAGTCGAAAGAGTGTTCAAATAGGTCTTGGTTACTTCATCTGCCTCTCCGACTCGCATAACTCGGCCTCGATCCAGACAGACGGCCTTACTGCAAAGAGCTCGAATTACAGCCAGGTTGTGGCTCACCAAGAGAACGGTACTGGTTCCAGCCGAAGTTACATCCCCCATTTTGCGGATACACTTTCTTTGAAATGCTGCATCACCTACAGCCAGGACCTCGTCGACGATTAAAATATCGGGGTCCAGATGCGCAGCCACAGCAAACGCCAGCCGCACATACATGCCGCTGCTATAACGTTTGACCGGGGTATCCAGGAATTTCTCGAGCTCAGCAAAAGCGACAATCTCATCAAACTTCTTTTTAATTCCCGCTCTGGTCATTCCGAGAATCGCACCGTTCAGGGAAATATTTTCGCGTCCGGTCAGTTCTGGGTGGAAACCGGTGCCTACCTCCAGCAGGCTTGCCACCCGCCCCTTGACCCGCACTCGTCCCTCCGTGGGCTCCGTAATCCGGCTCAGAATTTTCAGGAGCGTGCTTTTTCCAGCGCCGTTTCGACCAATGATGCCGATAACCTCGCCCTGGTGGACTTCGAATGAAACTTCTTTCAGGGCCCAAAAATCTTCGACTGATTTGCGGTTTGCCATCTCGGATTTGCGACTTTTAAACAGTCCCTTGACCTTCTCGGAGATCACGTCCCGCAACGCCACATACGACCGTATCGCCGTTCCATCGTCATGCCTGATACGGTACTTCTTCCCGAGATTTTCGACTGTGATGACTGGGTGACTCATCGAAAAATCAAAATTCAATTAGCAAACGTAGGCCGAACGGGTTCCGTTAACATCTAACCTCCGAACCAATCCGTTTTTATCTTGTTCCCTTCATTGATAAGAGTGCGTTTTTGAAATTGCATCTGGCCTTCGGTCGCGAGCGTCATCTGTATCCCTCTCGGACGGATTTGAATGGCGCCACTTCGGCCATGAAAAGCGAGTGAGTCCTGTTTGTACTCGAAAGGGTCAAGTCCAAGGAACGCATAATCGGTGCCGAAGGCGCCTTCAACTTTGGCCCCGGAGCCATCCTCTAATCGAGTGAAGCGGGGAGTCGGTTGACCTTGAAGAATAGGATAGAGCACGGTGATGACCGTCGCATGAGGCTTCAGCCTTAGGTGTAACGAGCGCTGATTGGCAAAACGATTCGCAAATCCGGAGGCCCCGTTTGTCCGCGTCAACGTCTCCGTGGACAAGGCGCCCTCGGAGGTTTCAAGGAAATAGACCGCCAAATCCACGCCAAAGCGGCCTTTAATACGGATCGGTTCCGAGCTGTTCGTAGCCGGTGGTACATCCGTGGCAAGCCACAGCCTCCAATCCGCCGGTTGGTCGTTATTCAGGGTGTCGCGAATAACGAAATAGTTTGGTCCCAGGCAATCCTGGTCTTTTACGAAAAGAATCTGCCGCTGCCACCCAGCCAGTTCATTGCGCACGTAATCCACTTGTGCGCCAGTGACGAATTCCTTGATCTCAGCGGGAGCGTTGTCCTGCTTCCCTCTATCTACTCGGTTGTGATCGGCGGCAGGCCCCTGGCCGTAATAGCCAAAGTCTTCGCACAACGGTTTCCCTTTGCCCCAGAGAATAAACGAACCTTCGTCAGAGTCATAGTGGGCGTGCAATTTTCCCGCGATCACGTACAGATAAGTTTCACAGTCACTGGGAAAGTGAGCGTGCATCACCACACCGCATTCGGGGAACCATTCACTCTGCCAATGTGGAGGCTGCGCGGGAATGGAGTAATCGAACATTAGCCACGAATAACCCGTGGCGCTGGGATAAAGCCCTCCGATCCCGGGCTGTCGAAAGAAACCTTGTTCCTTCCAGGCCCATTGCATCTGCTTCGCGAATTCGGGATCTTTTTCTTTCCATATACGCGCCAGCCAACCCGCCAGGCAGGTGCGTTCTCCGAGGTAGGTATTTCCGATCTCAGGCATATGACGCTGGCCGTGCAGTCGTGGATCGGGCGGAGTGGATATGGAGACCAGCCAGCGTATCGCGTCTCGCAACTTCGGATGAAGGGCCCAATCCTGGTCGGCGAATGTGGTCTGGCGGAGCGCGATAGCGAAAGGGACGATTGCATCCATCGACACAGTCATGTAATGCGGCGCTTCCAACCAGCCGCCCTTCGGCCCCGTCCATTTTTCCAGTTCCTTTGCCATTTCGCGAATGCCCATTTGAGCCCAAGCTTTCGCCTCGGGATGTTCAGGTAAGAGACATGCGACCATTCCCAACATGCACCTGGTAGTAGTTGTCATGTTCGGATTGGCATTGAATCCGCGCTCTGGCGAGAAGACGGATGGATTGGCGAGAGTGTATCCAAGAAAAGCAAGTTGCGCCCGCGCGAGTTGAAGTTCAGCTGGCGAAAGAACGTCCGGCCGCAGAATCGAATCAATTGCGTTCACGGCTACAGTCACTTGATTGTAATGGTGTGGCGGATCTGTTCCCTGTGTCGAGAAATTCGTCTCAAGAACGTAGAGCTCCACTGCGGATTGAAGCTGGGCCAACGCAAATCTTGCCAGGCGTCGTCTCAGTTCGGCATCTTGGGTAGCCAATGTGTAAGCGATGTAATCATCCAGTACGGCTACATTCGGATCGGTGCGCCGCAGCCTGTTGAGGCGTTTTGTATCAACTTGAAAATG
>DATHJP010000094.1:0-2153 GCA_035489695.1 Terriglobales bacterium | reverse complement strand
GCCGCATTGGTTGGATGTTTGGGGAGATCATACGGGGCATGACTGGCCTTGGTGGGTGAGGATGGCGGTAAAATACTTCGGCTGATTTGGTGCCGAAAACGCAAGGTCCTTCGACTGCGTGATGCTTCGCTTTGCGAAGCACCACTTCGCTCAGGATGACAAAACTTTTAAAAAATAGTCTGAGAAGTGAGGTTTTGTGAGCACAAAAAAAGTTGGGATTATTTTCGGGATGGAGAATACGTTTCCGCCGGCTTTGGTGGAGCGGATTAACAGTCTGAAGATTGAAGGTGTCTCCGCCGAATTCGTGAAGCTGGGTGGGGTGAAGATGGCTGATCCGAGCGGGTATCGAGTCATCATTGATCGCATCTCGCAGGATATTCCGTTCTATCGTGCTTATCTGAAGAACGCGGCCTTGACGGGAACGATCGTCATCAACAATCCGTTTTGGTGGACGGCCGATGACAAGTTTTTCAATTATGCGTTAGCCAGCAAATTGGGCATCGCCATACCGCCGACTGTGCTTCTGCCGCACAACAGGCATCCTGAAGGAACGACCGATCAGTCAATGCGCAATCTGATGTTCCCGCTGAACTGGGAGGAGATTTTTGAGTACGTGGGCTTTCCTGCTTTTTTGAAACCGTATTCGGGTGGTGGATGGAAACACGTTTACAAAGTCCATTCGCCGGAAGAATTCTTCCATTACTACAACCAGACTGGCGATTTGTGCATGACGCTGCAGCATGGAGTTGAGTTCAAGGAATACTTCAGGTGTTACGTAGTGGGTCAGGAGAATGTGCATGTGATGCACTATGACCCGAAGGCGCCGTTTCACGAGCGCTATGTGAAGAATCCGCCGCCGACCGATCCTAAGCTTTACGAGCGGGTGGTGAAGGATGCGCGGACGTTGTGCCGCACCTTGGGTTATGACCTGAACACGGTCGAGTTTGCCGTAGAGGACGGGATTCCCTATGCCATCGATTTCCTGAATCCCGCGCCCGACGCGGAGATTACGTCGGTGGGTCAGGCGAACTTCGAGTGGATCGTCGGGGCTGTCGCGCAACTAGCTGTAAAAAAAGCGCTTAGCGACGAGAATCCGGCCCGGGAGCTGCGCTGGGCGGGGTTTTTGAAGGGGGCGGATTTGGACGGAGAGAAAGTGGAGAAGGCTGCTCCCCGCAGGAAACGGGCGTAGGAGATCCTGCCGAGCTTTGCTCGGCTGGGCGAGTCGCCCGCCCCTACGTGGGCAGAAAAGCTCCACTTCTTCCCATCAGCACCAACCCATATTGGCTAAATGCTAAGTGCTAAGTGCCAAATGCTGGATTTATACTGTGATGCAGGCCACCATGCGTCCTTCCTTCACTATCGGGATCGAAGAGGAATACCAGACAGTTGATCCCGTTTCGCGCGATCTGCGGTCGCATATTCATGCTGAAATTATTGAGAAGGGCAAGCTTCTGCTGCAGGAGCGCGTGAAGTCCGAGATGCATCAGTCGGTGGTGGAGGTTGGGACCTCGGTCTGCGGCGGCATCAAGGAGGCGAAGGAAGAAATTAAGAAGCTGCGCAGGGACATGATCAAGCTGTCAAAGGAAAACGGACTGCGTTTGGCGTCCGCGGCTACACATCCGTTTGCCGATTGGCGGACTCAAGAGATTACTCCGGGTGAGCGTTACAAGAACATTGTCGAGGACATGCAACTGGTGGCTCGGGCTAACCTGATTTTTGGTTTGCATGTGCATATCGGAGTGGAAGATCGAGAGACCGCGATCCACATGATGAATCATGCCCGCTACTTTCTGCCACACATTCTGGCGCTGTCCACGAATTCGCCGTTCTGGCTGGGGATGGACACGGGGCTGAAATCGTATCGCTGCAAAGTATTCGACAAGTTTCCGCGCACGAATATTCCGGATTATTTTCCCAGTTGGGGAGAATACGAAAACTTTATCAAGCTGCTGATCAAGACCAAATGTATTGATAATGCGAAAAAGATCTGGTGGGACATTCGTCCGCATCCATTCTTTGACACGCTGGAGTTTCGGGTTGCAGACATTCCGATGCGGCTGGACGAAACCATCGCCTTGGCAGCGCTGATCCAGGCCACCATTGCCAAACTGTACAAGCTTTATTCTGCCAATCAGGGGTTTCGGCTTTATCGC
>DATHJP010000093.1:0-3282 GCA_035489695.1 Terriglobales bacterium | reverse complement strand
AAGATGATATCAAACGCGACTGTTAATTGGCTTCGTTCGCGGTTAGTCAAGCGCACGGATCCGAACGACGGCTCCGAGGCAAAGTCTCCACGTATCTCAGGGCGGAAATTGATCCACGGATTAGGCATTACGTTGAGGCCTGCTGCAATTTCGCCGTAGTGCGCCGCATGACCTGTTCGGGCGCCGTCTTTGTCCCAAAACCATTCGCCTCGCCCATTCAAATCCAAATGCTGATTCACGTGATAGGTGAGGATGGTAAAGGTGCCATAACTTGGGGACGTCCGATTAACCGCGGGGTCGTTGAAATCCCACGAACCACTGACCAGAAATTGCTGGGTCAACCGGGGCGACCAATGGTGTTTCACTCCAGCCCCGGCCCCGGTTTGCCAGGAACCCAGGTGGCCGGTGGCAACGGGAAACGGCTCGGGACCGGTGTACACGGCCGCACTCACGGTCGTTTGCTTGTCCGGGCCGATCGAGTAAATGGCCTTGGCCAGGTAACAGGGGCTGCTTCCCCGAAGGTCGAAGAAGGTATTGAAACCGAAGTTGACGCTTCCAAGAATATCCAGGTGGTCCGTGGCATGCCAGGTGGCCGTCGCAGCCGTGCTTCCCACCTGGTAATGGATCCAAAAGTAGGTTTCCGAGTACATCGGTCGGTAAGGAGCCATCAAGGTTTCGTAGCCGATCGGAACGTTTTGCCTGCCCAGCTGTAAGTCGACGCCGCCCTCTGAAAGCAAGGGCATATGCAGCGACAAGTAGAGCTGCCGAAAGTCAGTACCCCAACGCAGATCCTGCGGACCAAATCCGTTCTGAGGGTGTAGCAGAGCTGCATCTGAACCTGCATAGAAGTCGCTACGAAATCCCCATGACCAACCCTCTTTGGCCAGTTGCCGCTCGACGATCAGCCAGACGCCGTTAAGAATGGCTTCGTCACCGAAACGATTGGGAGTAGGTGCATTCGCCAACAATCCGTCGCCAGCTGACGAGTACGTGTAGCCGCCCTCGATCCAACCGTACACGCGGATGCGTTCTCGCTTTAACCAATCGGTGAATTCTGGAAAAAGCGGAGGAAGATCCTCTGGAGGTATCGAGCCAAGAACAGGCGGCTTTTTCAGTTCGGGGGTCGGCGATGCTAGCTCAGTCTTCGCCTTAGCTTCGACCGTCTCTTGCGCAAAGGCCGTAGTGATTAACGAAATACTTATCCCGGCATTGATGCACAGGATTGCCGGTTTCATCCTTCTTCGCGCTATTCACTTTATGCCGGTGACGGACGCCGAGCATGTCCTGTCTCCCGCAGTAAAAAACTCAACACAACAGCGACCAGGATACAGACAATCCAAAAGGACGCTCCGGACCGGAAATGGCCGATGTGATCGCCTGTGTCGAAGCCCTTACCAACGAATCGGGCGAAAACGGGACCTATCACGGCCGTGACAGCGAAAACAAGAAAATTGATCGCGCCGGTAGCACTTCCTTTTACCTCATCAGGATTGGCTTCCTTGATAATCGTGTAAGGAATCATGGCCGCGCCGGAAGCGATGCCGAAGATGAAAGCTGTTAACTGCGCTGGCATAAGTGCGGGTAGGTAGGCAAGCTGCGTCATAGCAAGGAGCATGATTACCGCACCCCAGATCAATGGTGGCTTGCGGCGTCCTACCCGATCCGCAAGCCAACCGAGGAGCGGACAACCCACCACCCATCCCAGCGGCACCATTGATGCGGTGGTGACCGCGGCCGGGAAACTGAAGGCTAGATCTTTCTGGAAGAAGGCCACTCCCCAAATCATCGCACCAACGGTTGTAGGCACGAAAAGAAGACCGCCCACAAGTCCACATAAGTACGATTGCAGGTTGCTGAAGACGATCCCGTAAGGCCGAAGTAACGAGCTGTGCGCAGCGGATGGCTGTGACGCGGGCCGCTTGCCAGCAGGAGTTACGATAAAGAGCAATAAGCCAGTGAGTAGACTTGCTGCGCCCAGGATATTCCAAATCGTTTGCCATGGAACGTCGCGATGAATCATCGGCCCGACAACAGATTGCCCGGCCCAACCACCCAACATGCCCAGGCATTGCGTCACACCTATCGCCGTCGCCAACCGCCGCGCCGAAAATCCATGCGTCGCCAGATAGACCGCTCCGGTGAACGCGAAAGCAGAGCCCGCTCCTTGAAGTAATCGCCCGACGTTTGCTGCAAGCGAGCTGGAAACGGCGAAACCGAAGCAGCCGGCTGCCAGAACAAAAGCTCCAATAGCTATGACCCATTTTCCACCTGCTCGATCAAGGGCGACACCTGCGACAAGGTTAGTAACAGAGTAGGTATAGTAGTAAGTGCCAATGATTGCGCTTACGCCGACTGCTGTCGCTCCGAAGGCAGTCGATAACTCCGGAATCATGACGGCCGGTGACGAGCGAGCCGCGTATTCCAGGAAGTCGAAGACTAACGCCAGTGCCCAGGCAATGATGTAACGCTTGGCGTAAGGATTAACCGGTTCCGGGCTTTGTCCAACAGCGTGTGTGTTAGTCTGCATCTTTGCCTCCCGTCAGCGGAAGAGATTGATCTTTGCCAGATCGACGACTTCGTCGCCGCGTCCACTCAGAACGGCTTTGAGAGTGAAGAGCGTGAATCCTTTCATCTGCGCGAGAGTTATCGTCGGAGGCATGGAGAGTTCCTGCCGATGCACGAACACCTCCACCAAAGCCGGTCCGTCGTGCTTGAGAGCCTGGGTGAGCATCGGTCGAACATCTTCTGATCTTTCCGCCCTGAGTCCGAGCACCCCGGCGGCCTCGGCCAGCTTTGCAAAATCCGGGTTCTGCAGATCGGTTCCAAACTCGACGAAGCCGGCGGCTTTCATTTCCAGTTCGACAAAGCCGAGGGCATCATTTCTGAAGACGATGATTTTGACCGGGAGCTGCAACTGTTTAAGCGACAGCAGATCGCCCAACAGCATGGCGACGCCGCCATCGCCGGACATTGAGATGACTTGTCGGCCGGGATAAGTTTGTTGCGCGCCAATCGCCTGTGGCATAGCACTGGCCATCGATCCGTGAATGAAGGATCCGAGTAAGCGCCGTTTCCCATTCATGGTGAGATAACGCGCCGCCCAGACCGTGGGTGTGCCCACGTCGCAGGTGAAGATAGCGTCGTCACTGGCAAGCTCGCTGATCGCGCGTGCGACAAATTGTGGATGACTCCCTTTCTTTTCATTGCCCTCGGTCGCAAGCTCGTCCAAGCCTTTTCGTGCTTTGCGATAATGTTCGACGCTTTGTTTGAGATGCTTGTCGT
>DATHJP010000092.1:0-2864 GCA_035489695.1 Terriglobales bacterium | reverse complement strand
TACAATGAAAGGTTCCCCTTCACACGCAATGGCTGGCCGCTTCTGGCAGAATACAAAGCTCGATTTTGTGATTGCCGACACGTCGCAAAGACAAATCGTTTTTCAAAATCACAAACAAAACAAGAGAATCCCTGGTTGGCTGCTGCGGGATTTGCACCACCTGTTTGCGCTCGACATGCAAGCTTCATGGCTTAATTGGCCGTGTCCTGGGCAGTTGAGGCAAAAGGTCTAGATCACGCTGGATTCGATTGCCAAATATGCAACGGCCTTTGAATTGCCTGAAGACGTTTAGCGCAGCGGGGAACGGAGCTGGGAGGTCTCGGGCTGCTGGCGGGCCCGGGGTGAAACGCAAATGACAGCTGAATTTGGAGATCCTGAAGCCGTAAAAAGAGCGATTGAAGCCATTCAATCGACATTGAATGTGTTCCCGGCCCCGCAACTCCAGGCGGAGGTTGAGGCGGGACTTCATCCCAATCTTCTCAGGCGGCAAAGCGTTTTGGTTAGAGGATCGCCCGTTCGGGTCATTGAGAGATATCTAATTGGAGCAACCACGTTTCTTCGGCAACCAGTTAATCATTATGACGTTTTCGCGGCAGCTCGCTCTGTTTTGATGACGCAGCTTCTTGGTGAAGCGTTGGAGATTATAGACGCCGCGAAAATCAGCACTGCAGAAGACCGACTGAAACGGTTGATTCCAGTTTTCGATTCGGATGCGTACGAGTCCACGCTTTTCGAATTGGTTGCTGGGACCCGATACGCCGTCGAACCTACAGTCACTCAAGTCGAGTTTATTCCCGAGCAGAATGTGAAGACTCCAGACTTCCTCGTCAAAAGAGGCAATCTGGAATCCTTGGTGGAATGCGAAAAGGTTGCCCGCGTGAGACAAGTCAACGCCGCAACAAGGGCCGTCATTCGGGAGCGCTTGAATTTCGTCATTTCCCATTTTCGCAAAATAGGTATTTCATTGCTGTTTGAATTCGTTTTCACCTCTGATCCCGGGGGAATTTCGAAAAATGAATTGCTGCACGCGTGCCGTGCGGCATTTGAGGACAAAGCGCTCAACAACACTGGGACCACGTCGAATACCTGCGCCGCTTGCAGCCGTAAGCTTCGAAGACCAAGGCGTCCTGGAGGGCGCGATCTACTTTTTCGGGGCCGTAGATTTCGCTCAAGGCGACGATTTTTCTGTCCCACCGTGAAATCGGGATAGTTCCCGTCCTGGATTATCCAGGACGAGAGTCCGATTTCCCATGTGTGTTGAGTTGGGTTTTCAGTGTTCATTTCAAACTATGATGAACGAATGGCACTCGGTCACGGTTGGCGGTTCAAGTTTCTCGACCAAACGGAGAATGATGTTCTCGGGAACTGGATTCGTGCGGCGTTTGTTCTGTGCAAGAATTGTGGCGACGGGCGGCTCAACGTAAACAATTTCGACCCTCGCTGCGTAATCGGCAAACAGGTCAATCCAACGTTGACGCATCTGACGGGTGATGTTCGTCGCGCTGAATGCGAAGTCTTGGCGTGCGCGCAGGTGTTCGCGACATTGCTCGCGGGCGGCTTGGATAACTTCACCTTGGTTGTCTGTGGCCTCCACATCGAGTGCGTCGCGAATAGCGTCCAACGCGACCACCGGCAATTTCGTTCGATTCTTGGCAAGCCAAGTGTCTTTGCCTGCGCCTGGAAGCCCGGACATCAGCGTGACCGTGCAACGAAAGTCCTCGTACGGCACGTAGTGCAGGCTGCCGAGTTGGTCGCGATAGAAGAGAAAGCGCGCGTGATCGTTGGCGAAGGCGTATGGTCGGTCGAGGCAGCCGCTCTCCTCGGCCACCAGTTTCCAAAGGTGAAGATTCTCTTCGGGCCGGCTCATCTCTTTCGCCCGACGGCCGCGCGTGTCGGCGAGCGCGAAGAGACAGAGTAACCGGTTGTTCACGAGCCACGAGAGTGAAATGACTTCGTGGCCCGGGTTCGCTTTCTCCAACAAGTAAGGCGGGCGTCCGTGGAAACGAACCAGCGCTACGATTTCTTCCCGGGTAACGAGGTCGCACCCCAACTCGCGCAACGTACGGCGAGCAATCTCTGCACCGACAAGCGCGTGCTTTGGCGAACGCGTCCGGCCCGTTTCAGGATCTAGCGCGGTGGTGGCTGGCTTACCTGAATCATGAAAGAGGGTGGTGAGCAGCAGCTTGATCTGCGTCACGCGATCCAATGCCGGCCATTCGTCAAGGCGTTCCAGTTCTGCGAAGACCATTTTCGTGTGGGTCCACACATCGCCCTCCGCGTGCCACTGTGCGTCCTGCTGGCAGGTGGTCATGCCGCGCACCCAAGGTTGAGCTTCCGCCCACTCCAAGATTTGTGCGTTCGTCGCACGCGTAATGTCGGTCCAGGTTTTCATGCCCAAATATCCGCGCCACCCGCGAGCAGATTTGGAATCATCCTCTGATGTTGCCAATGCTCGCTTTGCTTCACCTTCTCCACGAACTCGGAGCGGACCATTTTCGCGCGGCCAGTCACGCGACCATCCGCTTCCGTGCGGCAATAGAGACCTTCCATCAAATTGTCCGTCCGCTGCGTGACCGGGTTGTCGAAGGCGCTGTCAAACGCCGACGGGCCAATAAGCGCTTGCAGCTCGGCCACTGTGGCACAACCGCGATGCACAATCGGAACAGTGTGTAGCCCTGTCCCTTCGAGCATTTTCAACCGACTGTCGAGATCAAGGAACCGTTCGGCGTCCTTGTCGTATATGTCGAACTCGAAGAAATAGTGCGGCAGCTTGCGGTAATAGACAGAGTGCCTTGCGTAAAGCCATTCGCCGTAAAGAATGAACTGGCTGCCGAGCATCGCTTCCAACACGGGGCGCTTCACCG
>DATHJP010000091.1:0-3728 GCA_035489695.1 Terriglobales bacterium | reverse complement strand
ACCGTCGGCAATGCCCTTCGCGGTTACGAGAATGTCGGGGTCGACACCGTAGTGCTCGATGGCGAACATCTTTCCGGTGCGTGCAAATCCAGACTGGACTTCGTCGGCGATAAAAAGAATTCCGTGGTGGTCGAGAACTTTTTTTACTTCTTTGAAATAGTTTCGCGGAGGGACGATGATTCCACCTTCGCCCATCACCGACTCCGCGATGAATGCGGCGACGTCGTCAGAAGTAGTGAAGCGGATGACGTCTTCAATCGCCCGGGCACATTGCCGCCCACACTCTTCGGGATCAGTCGGCCACTGCGACCGATAGGCATACGGCGCGGGAGCAAAGGTGACGCCTGGAGCGTAAGGGCCCCCGCGCCTTTTGCGTCCTACGTTGCCGGTGACGCTGAGTGTCCCCCAACTTCGCCCATGAAAACTGGCGTGCAATGAGATGAACTCATGTTTGCCCGTGTAGAGGCGGGCCAGCTTCATGGCGCCTTCGACGGCTTCTGCTCCACCGTTTCCAAAGAAAGTCTTGGTCAATCCACGGGGAGCGATATGAGCAATCTTTTCGGCGAGGTCCGCGACCGGGGCTGCGTGGTAAATGTAAGACGCGCAGTGCACTAGCTTTTCCATTTGCGCCTTGGCCGCGGCGATGACCTGAGGATTATTGTGCCCGGCGCTGACCACGGAAATTCCCGCGAAGCAGTCTAGATATTCGCGGCCGTTGACATCAGTGACAATCGCGCCGCTGGCTTTATCGATGACAATAGGCACGACCGACTTCATGAAGCCGGTCATTACATAGTCTTTGTATTTCTGGATTGTGTCGGACATGGATCCTCTCAATTGCTCAGCACAGAAATTTATTTTGGGGCATAGTACCCCTTCGGAGCCCGGACTAGCAGTTCGGTGCCTTTTGCACCGACCTTAATCTCGACCGAGTGGTACTTACCGGCCTCGTATTCGGCTGGAGCATAGGTCACGAAATACATTCCGTTTAGCTGTGCCCGGATCGCCTCGAGGGTTGCAGCTATGTTGTCCGCCTTGGCTGGAAAGAAGGCTTGTCCGCCAGTAGTTTCAGCTAAGTTTTCCAGTGTTTTGCGACCTCGTGCCGGTGTCTCGTTTCCCCCCGAACTAATCGAAAACACCGGAATACCCGCGCGCTGGACGGCGGGGAGGAGTTGCTGAAAGCTCAGACGGCTCGCATCATCCTCGCCATCCGTAAGTAGAATGAGGGCGCGGCGGGTAAGCTCCGTTTCTGACTGGGTGGCAAATACTTCGGTGGCCCGGTAAAGTGCGTCGTGGAGAGCAGTGCCTCCAGAAAGACGGAAGTCAAAACTCAGCTTAAGAAAGCGTTCCTGATCCAAGAAGTCTGTCGTTCTTACTAAATCAGAAAACGTAACCACAAAAACCGCGGAGTTCCTCGCATTCAGCTCCTCAGAGAGAAAAGATCGTGTGTTTTGTAGTTCATCCTTGAAAAGCTTCCTGTGTTGCTGCGAGCCACTTGTGTCGATCAGCAGCCCGAATCTCAAAGGAACTAGAGCGCCAGAACGAATATTGACAATCGTTCGGGCGGGTTTCTTGTTATCAATGACAAGGACGTCCGACGAAGTGACCCCCACTGGAACACCACTTTTGTCTACGACGGCAAACGGAATGGTCACGCTAGATGTTTGAGAAACACCCGCCGCCTGTTGTCCCCGAACCGTTGTGACCAGGGTCACGAGCATGCACACCGTGAACACTGGGGGTAGCCCGCGCCTTGGGTGACCAGTAGTCTTCATGAGCCCTTCAAAACTTGCGGGAGTGTTCCCTCGCCCAGCGCTCAATCACAACTTTCTTTTCGGTATAGAACTCCACTGCATCGCGGCCCTGTCCGTGTAGCACTCCAAAGAAACTATCTTTCCATCCGCTGAAAGGAAAATACGCCATGGGCGCAGCAACTCCGATGTTGATGCCGATATTGCCAGCCGGCGCTTCGTAACGGAATCGCCGCGCTGCCGACCCGCTCGAGGTAAATAATGAAGCCTGGTTTCCATAGGGGCTTCGCTCGAGAAAGGTAAGTGCTTCATCCAGGCTATCGGCGTGGACCAGGCTGAGCACCGGACCGAAAATTTCGGTATCCGCCAAGTCGCTTGTGGCCGGCAGATTATCGAGGATTGTCGGATTTACGAAGTTCCCGGCTTCATATTTCGGGATTTTCGAATCGCGACCATCGAGCAGAACCCTCGCTCCCTGTTTCTCACCCATCGCGATCAGAGACTCCACACGCGATTTGCTCTGCGGCGTGATGACGGGTCCCATCTGGACGCCGTCGTCCAAACCATTGCCAACACGCAACGAAGCTGCGGCATCGGTGATGGCATCACGGAAGGTCTTTTGCGCCTCGCCGACCGTGACCGCCACCGAAACTGCAAGGCAACGTTGTCCGGCGCATCCAAAAGCACTGTCACCAATAATCTGCGTGGCCATGACCATGTCCGCGTCGGGAAGAACGATCACATGATTTTTGGCTCCGCCCTGGCATTGTGCCCGTTTGCCGTTCGCACCGGCTCGCGCGTAGACATATTTGGCGACCGGCGTCGACCCAACGAAACTTAGCGCACGCACTTTGGGATGGTCGAGAAGGGCGTCCACCGCGGCTTTTCCGCCGTTCACCAGATTGACCACGCCTGCTGGAAGGCCGATCTGATCGAGCAACTCAAAAGCTCGCCGCATCGTTAGCGGCACACGTTCCGATGGCTTCAGGATAAAAGTATTGCCACAAGCGATCGCGTACGGCAGAAACCAGAAAGGAATCATGGCAGGGAAATTAAATGGCGTGATCGCTGCCACTACTCCGACCGGCTGGCGGATCATCATTTCGTCAATACCGCGAGCCACATCTTCCAGGTTATAGCCCTGCATCATCATTGGAATGCCGCAGGCAACTTCGACGTTTTCGATGGCGCGACGCAGTTCCCCCTTCGCTTCAGAAAGAGTCTTCCCATTTTCCTGGGTGATGATGCGTCCCAGTTCATCAATGTGCTCTTCCAAAAGTTGCTTCAGCTTGAACAGCGGCTGAATACGATCCTCTGGCGGTGTGCGTCGCCACTCCTGATAGGCAGCGGCGGCAGCGTCCACCGCGACGGCTACTTCGGTGGCGCTGGAGGTGGGAACTTGGGCAATGAGATCCCCCGTGGCCGGATTGCTGACATCGAGCCACTCGGTCGCGGTAGATTCCAGCCAATGACCATTAACGTAATTGGCTACCTTGATCAGAGTTGGAGTGGCAACAGTCATAAATATCGGAGTCTAGACCGGCTGAACTGCGGCTTCCTTTTTTTCGTACACCGTTTGCAATGCCGACTCGAGCACTGCCAGTGCTTCGTCCATTTGAGCGTCCGTGATCACCAGTGGCATCAGCACGCGAATAACGTTGGAGTACGATCCAGACGACAAAATTATCAAACCATGCTCGTAACAATATTGCACGATCTGTTTAGTCTCATCCGGAGCTGGCAACCGCGTCTCCGCGGATAGCACTAGTTCCACGGCCTGCATTGCGCCCAAGCCACGCACATCACCGATCATGGGCCAACGGCGTTGCCAGTCCAGTGCTCGTCGTTGAAACCGGTTTCCGAGTTCACTTGCGCGGGATGAGAGATTTTCGTTTTCATTTTCAAAGGCATCGAGCACGGCCAATGCCGCCACACAGGAGAGTGGATTGCCCCCGAAGGTGCCGCCAAGACCACCTG
>DATHJP010000090.1:0-11348 GCA_035489695.1 Terriglobales bacterium | reverse complement strand
CGTCAGCGAAAGCTGAACGCGAACTGGGATGGAAAGCTGTTTCGGTGGACGCTGCCCTTCGCCGTGCTGTCCAGTGGTTTAACGATAATGGCTATGCCAACAACTAGAGTCGCGATTGTGGCTGCACTGGATCGCGAGGTCCGGCCGCTAATCAAGCGCTGGCGTATCAATGATCGCGAGTACGAAGGCCGAAATTTCAGATTCTTCGAGAATGGTCTGGCTGTGCTGATATGCGGAGGAATCGGGGCTGAGGCTGCGCGCAGAGCATGCGAAGCCGTCATAAGACTCTATCAACCACAACTCATAATATCCGGAGGCTTTGCCGGAGCACTGGATCGTGAGTTGAAGGTGGGTCACGTGTTGACACCCGGACTGGTGATCGACGCGGGCGATGGTAACCGCACCGAGATCACATCCGGTCGCGGGGCGCTGGTTAGTTTCGATGCCGTGGCTGATGCAGAGCAGAAATTCAAGCTGGGAAAGGCGTATCGCGCCGATGCGGTGGATATGGAAGCAGCCGCAGTCGCTCGCGGCGCACACGCGCACGGTATTCCATTCGTAGCGATGAAAGCAATTTCTGACGAGGCGGGCTTTGCGATGCCGGCGCTAGGTCAATTCATCTCCAGCGATGGCCAGTTTCAGGCTGGAAGATTCGCGCTCTTCGCCGCTGTGCGGCCATGGCTTTGGCCGCGAGTGCTTCGGCTGCGAGCGAATACCCAGAAGGCGTCGAGGGCGTTGTGCGGTGGACTGGGGAAGTACGCATACAGCGCGCAGGATTTGGACAAGTCCAAGATGGAATTGCATCCAATCTCGAGAGTAGGAACCTAGGGAATGGCGATTGCTGGACAATTTGCGATCGACGAAAGAAAGCGGTCCATTCCTGCCACGATGCTGGCCGCCGTGTATAGAGGGGTCAACGACATTCGCCTGGAAACGGTGCCCGTGCCCAAGATTGGCGCCGGCGAACTCCTGCTTCGGGTACACACCTGCGGAATTTGTGGCACCGATTTGAAAAAGATCGCCACTGGATCGCATTCCTCGCCTCGAATTTTCGGTCATGAAACTTCTGGCGAGATTGCGGCCGTGGGCGATGGAGTGCGTGAGTTTAAAGTTGGCGGTCGAGTCGTGGTCTTCCACCACATCCCGTGCGGCAATTGCTATTACTGTCGCCATAAGACATTTGCCCAATGTGAAACCTACAAGAAGGTTGGTTGCACGGCCGGATTCGAGCCGGCCGGAGGTGGGTTCGCCGAGTATGTTCGCATTATGGATTGGATTGTTGAGGGTGGAACAATTCCCATCCCCGATGATGTCTCGTTCGAACAAGCCTGTTTTGTTGAGCCTGTGAACACCTGCATGAAAGGTGTTGATACTTTGCGATTGCAGGCCGGGGAAACAGTTCTGGTGATTGGTCAAGGGCCCATCGGTATCATATTGGGACGATTGGCACAAAAGGCTGGAGCGACGGTAATCACTTCCGATTTGTATCCTCAGAGGCTTACAATAAGTAAAACATACGGCTTGGGGAGTAGCATCGATGCATCGCGTGCCGACGCTGTAAAAACGGTGCGCGAGCTCACTGAGGGGCGTGGCGCCGACGCAGTCATTTTGGCGGTCGGCGGGAATGGCCTGATCCGGTCTGCCATGGATGCAGTCCGTCCTGGAGGTCGGGTCTTACTGTTTGCGCAAACCGCGCGCGGCGAGACCACGATTGATCCCGCGGCGATTTGCGTGGATGAGAAAACATTGTTGGGGTCATATAGCGCTTCCGTCGAGCTTCAAAAGGATTCGGTGCGGTTTGTCATGAGCCGTGAAATGGACTTGCAACGACTAATCAGTCACCGCTTTTCTTTGGTCAGCAGCGTGGAAGCCTTGAACCTGGCTGCCCATCCCCAACCAAATTCTATGAAAATCGTCATTCAGCCGGGCAGCTCGTGGGAAGGAAGTCCAGCGTGAACGGAAAGATGACAGCGGCCGTCCTCTATGGCAAAGAGGATGTAAAGATTGAAAAGGTTCCGATCCCCCGGGTGGGACAGGGCGAAGTACTAGTCAAGGTACAAGTCGCGCTCACCTGCGGCACCGATCTAAAAGTTTATCAACGCGGCTATCACGCCCGAATGATTGTTCCGCCTGCCCTATTCGGCCATGAACTGGCTGGCGTGATTGAAGAAGTCGGCCCCGGTGTACGCGGTTTCAAGCGTGGAATGCGGGTAGTGGCGCTAAACTCTGCTCCGTGCCAGATGTGCTTCTACTGTTCCAAGCATCAGGAGAACCTCTGCGAGGATCTGCTCTTCAACAACGGCGCCTACGCGGAATACATACGGATACCGCGGCGAATTGTAGAAACCAACATGCTTGCCGTTCCGTCGGATGTAAGTTACGAGGAAGCCGCGATGGTAGAGCCACTGGCCTGCGTACTCCGCGGCCTGCATGAGACGGGCGTGGAAATCGGTGACACTGTTACTGTCGTCGGCGGCGGCCCAATCGGCTTAATGTTCGTGCAGGTGGCGAAGGCTACGGGATGCAATGTCATCTCGGTCGTGAAACGAGATTCCCAAGCGGCGGCAGCGAAGCGAATGGGTGCGCACGAGGTAGTACAGATCACGCAAGTAAAAGATCCGGTGGAAGCGGTGCGAATGCTTTCTCCCGACAAACGTGGCAGCGATGTCGCAATCGAAGCGGTTGGGCGTCCCGAGGCTTGGGAATGGGCGATCGATATGGTGCGCAAAGGTGGGACCGTCAATTTCTTTGGCGGCTGCGCCAGTGGCACTAAGGTGCAACTGGATACCAATCGCCTCCATTATTCGGAAATCACACTCAAGGCAACTTTCCACCACACTCCGGAGACCGTGCGCAAGGCGTTTGCCCTGATTGCGGAGAAGAAAATTCGTTCCACGGATTACATTACCGGCGAAGCGCCGCTATCGCGTCTGCAACAGGTTCTTCGCCACATGCTGAATCGAAACGGCGATATCAAAACGGCGATTATTCCCGGGCACTAGAACAGCCTTGCGCAGCACCAGGGAACCGAACTGACCATGTCAACCATTGCCAGCAACGAGTCCCGGCCTGCTTCCGTTCTTTCCAGTTTGTCCGACTGGGCCAGGCTTCCTGCCGATTACGCAATTCCCGACCGAATCCCTTCGCTAGCGGAAGCGCAGGAATATTCCCGCCGTCTGGCCCGCACGCATTACGAAAATTTCTCAGTAGCCACGTGGTTTCTGCCGCGCTCATTACGGCAGCATTTCTTCAATATCTACGCCTATTGCCGCATCTCTGACGATCTTGGCGACGAAACCGGCGATTCGCAAGCGTCATTGCGGCTGCTAGATCAGTGGGAAACGGAGCTCAATGCCTGCTTCGCGGGTCAGCCGCGTCATCCCGTCTTCGTCGCTCTTGCCGAGACGGTACGAACACTCGATATTCCGCGACAACCGTTTGCTGACTTGCTGAAGGCGTTTCGCCAGGATCAGACCGTCAATCGTTATCCCAGGTTTGAGGATTTGCTTGGATACTGTCGCTATTCGGCGAATCCTGTCGGCCGACTTGTGCTGTATGTCTGCGGCTACCGCGATGCCGAGCGCCAGGCCCTTTCCGATTTCACGTGCACCGCACTACAGTTGGCTAACTTCTGGCAGGATGTGAGCGCGGATTATTCCAAGAGCCGCATCTATCTGCCGCTCGAAGATCTAAACCGGTTTGGAGTTGCGCAAGCAGACATCGCTTCCGCACAAAACACTCCAGCTTTCTGCGAGATGATGCGCTTTGAAGTGAACCGCACTCGAGATTGGTTTCAGCAGGGCTTGCCATTGATCGGGGAAGTAAATCGTGAACTGGCGATTGATATAGAGTTATTCAGCCGGGGCGGCCAGGAAATCCTGAAGGCCATCGAGCGGCAGAACTTCAAAGTTCTCGGGCAACGTCCGACCATCTCCAAAACGCGCAAACTGGCGCTGCTGGCCCGTGCCGCGTTGGGGAAGGTGCGATGAGCACTGCAGTGCAGCAAGCCACCACGCAATCCGTTGCTACGGAATCGCAGCTCGCAGTCGCCTACTCCGTTTGCCGCAGCATCACGCGCACGGCAGCTACGAATTTCTATTACGCGTTTCTGGTATTGCCTAAACGCAAACGCCAGGCTTTGAACGCGGTTTATGCGTTCATGCGGCGCTGTGATGATATTGCCGACGATGCCAGCGTGCCGGTACCCGAGCGAAGGCAAAAACTCGACCTGTGGTTGAACGCTTTTCACCGCGCGCAAGCCGGGCAGCCAACGGATGATCCTGTCCTATTGGCGATTACCGATGCCCAGCGCCGGCACCGCATTCCGTCGGATCTACTTGATCAGCTGGCCTATGGCACCGCAATGGACTTGACGGACGACCTCGATGAAAGCCTGGGATCGGCGAAGGATAGGCGCTCGCCCCATGTTCACTATCAGACTTTTGAAGATCTTTATCGGTACTGCTATTACGTCGCGTCAGTCGTAGGTCTAGTCTGCATTCGCGTTTTCGGCTATCGGGATACGGCAGCCGAACCGCTCGCTGAGCGCTGTGGCCTGGCATTCCAGCTCACCAACATTATCCGAGATGTAAAAGAAGACGCGACCATGGGACGCGTCTATTTACCCGAGCAGGATTTGGCAAACTTCGGCGTTTCAGCTTCTGAATTGTCCTCCGCCCCTGATCCCACCCGTTACCGGCCGTTATTTGCAATGGAAGCCCAGCGTGCACGCGAATATTACCGTGCCGGTGACGCCTTAATTCCTCTTATCGAGGAAGATAGCCAGCCCGCGCTGTGGGTATTGCTAACCATCTACCGCAGACTTCTAGACAAAATCGAAAGCCGCCAGTATGACGTATTCAGCGGCAAAGTTGCGCTTAGCACGCGAGAGAAGCTCGTCATTCTGGGAAAGGGTTTTCTCAAACGCCTGTCCTGATGACCGAGCCTTGGACACAGACTCCCCACGTAGCCGTAGTCGGAGGCGGTTTGGCGGGACTGGCCGCTGGTTCTGCCCTTGCCGATAGCGGATTCCGCGTCACGCTCTTCGAACGCCGCGCTTATCTTGGCGGACGGGCCTCCTCGTATCAGCATCCGGCCACGGGTGAAGTCGTAGACAATTGTCAGCACGTGCTGCTCGGTTGCTGCACCAATCTCATCGAGTTCTATCGCCGCGTCGGAGTTGAAGATAAGATCCGCTGGTACGATCAATTGACTTTTCTGGAGCCTGGAGGACGCGCGTCCGTTATCGGGCCGTCTTCGCTGCCAGCCCCGTTACACACGGCACCTGCATTTTTGCGGGCCCGTTGCCTCAATCTGACGGACAAATTGTCTATCGCTGCGGCCATGGCGGCGCTCGCTCCTGCCATGCCGAGAGATACCGGCGAACCCTTCTTAAAGTGGTTGCACCGTCACGGACAGACGGAGCGCGCCATAGGACGTTTCTGGAAGCCAGTGCTGGTGAGCGCCCTGAATGAAGACATCGATCGCGTGTCCGTTCCATACGCGGCGCAGGTAATGCGCGAGTCCTTCCTCAAATCGCGTGCGGCCGGGCGGATGGGTGTGCCTACAGTTCCTTTGACCGAGCTCTATGGCACGGCAGGGGACCATATCTGCAGCCGTGGCGGCGAAGTGCGATTCCGTTCCAGCGTGGAATCGTTTCGCGCTGAGTTTGCAGCAGTCAAGTTGGCGGTATCCGGAGCAGAAGAAAGCTTTGATTTTGTGGTGTTCGCTGTTCCGTTCGACGTGCTGGCGCGAGTGTTGCCCGAAACTACAGCGGCAGAGCCCCTACGGCAAGCCTTGGACGCCCTTGAGACCTCGCCGATTACAGGCATACATCTGTGGTTCGATCGACAGATTACCGACCTTAAGCATGCCGTTCTGCTCGACCGTACGATTCAGTGGATGTTTCACAAATCGATGCTGCTGGACAGCCGCGCCCCGCGCAACGGTAGCTATGTGGAATTGGTTGTAAGTTCCTCTAAGCTGTTAGTGGAGAAATCACGCCAGGAAATCGTGGATCTTGCGTTGAGCGAACTGCGAGAGTTCTTGCCCGAAACTCATCAGGCGAAACTCTTGAAATCTGCCGTCATTAAAGAAATACACGCCACCTATTCTCCCAAACCTGGTGTGGACGTCTTTCGTCAGCAACCGGAAACTATCTGGCCCCGCGTTTTTCTGGCTGGAGATTGGACGGCCACAGGCTGGCCTGCGACCATGGAAGGCGCGGTACGAAGCGGTTATCTGGCTGCACAATGCGTGGCCCGGGTTGCTGGTTTGCGGGACGCAGCTTTCCTGGTGCCCGACCTCCCACCTACAGGATTTATGCGATTGTTTGGATAAACGTGCTCAGGCTGCCAGCAGCGCCACGCCGGCGGCTACCAGCAACGCCGCCATCCAGCGATGTGGATCAACCCGCTCGTGCAGGAAAATCTTGGCGGCGACCGCAGTGGCAACGAAAGTCAGAGAGGCCGAAGCCGGCGCCACCAGGCTTACATCCCCCCAGGAAAGTCCTATCAGCAAGCTGTAAAACGCCACCGTCATGGCGAAAATGCCAAGAACGAAATTCACGTTGTGTAAGGTACGACCGACCACGGCCAACAGGCCGTGACTCCGCCAGAGTTCTCCGACGTCGCCCACTTGCTTCATGGCGCGAGAGAGCAGCACATCACCGATGGTGGAGGCCAGTACAATGGCTGCGACTGCGCCCCATGTGTAGAGATGCTTCATAATTCCGCTCTCGTGGAGACGGGTTCGGCATCGTAGTCTTCCGGCTGACTGACAGCCGGATCGTGCGTGAGCGCCGGACCTCGGGTCACGAAACCTACTCCAACAGAAATTAAGATGATTCCGAGCCAGCGAGTCGTGGTGACCTGCTCATGCAGCAGAAATTTGGCTATGAGAGCCAGTAAGACGTACCCGAGAGAAGTCGCGGGCAGCACATAAGTCAGGTCGGCCCACGAGAGGGCGGTCATGTATGCGGCGAAGAACCCAAGTAAAAAGAGCGTTCCCGCTAGGACCCACGGGTTCAGGATGGTCAAGATAAGATCGGGAAGGTGATGCAGGGAGATGTTACCCGCATCTTTCATTCCACGGGATAACAGGGAATCTCCAGTTGCTCCGAAAACGGTCACTGCGGCCAACACCAGATACTTGCGAAAGGTCACATCTTCTTTCCTAGGCCTTGACCGGTTCCGGCGCAGCTGCGGAGTTTTCTTTTTCCCGCTTCTCCTTGACCCATTTGTTGCGCGAGGCGCGCAGCTTCAAAAAGCTTTTGGCCTCTTTGTACAGGCGCTTGCGTTCTCCGCCATCGAACGCCGCTTTTCTCAAAATGCGGTACACAGCTTTGGGCCGGAAGTAGTACTCGTCATAAAAGCGGTGGACTGATTCCATGATCTCGTCTGCGGGCAAGCCGGGATACTGAATGTGCGCCATCTGATGGCCGCCTTCATCCACCATTTTCGTATCCGCAACCATGAAGCCGCTCTTTATGGCGTAATCGTAGAGTTCAGTCCCAGGATAGGCGTGCGCCACCGAGACCTGAATGGTTTCGACGTCGAGTTCTTTCGCGAAATCGATGGTGTTGCGGATCGTCTCCCGAGTCTCACCTGGCAAACCCAAAATGAAGTCGCCGTGGACAACTAGCCCAAGCTTGTGACAGTCCTTCGTAAATTGACGAGCGCGCTCGATGGTGGCGCCTTTCTTGATATTCTTCAGAATCTGCTGGTCACCCGACTCATAGCCAACAATCAATAGCCGGCAGCCCGCATCCTTCATGGCCTTCAGCGTCTCGTAATCGGTGGTGACCCGAGAGGTACAAGACCACGTGAGATTCAACGGCTTCAGCTTGGAACACAATTCGACGGTCCGGGCTTTTTGAATGTTGAACGTATCATCATCGAAGAAAAATTCCTTCACCCCGGGCCAGTAGTCTTTGGCCTTGGCCATCTCGCGCGCTACGTCGTCGGTGGAGCGCTTGCGCCAGGGATGACCACTCAAGGTCTGCGGCCACAGGCAAAATGTGCACTGCGCAGGACATCCGCGCGTGGTGTAAAGCGAAACGTAGGGATAGAGCAGGAAAGGTACGTTGTAGCGCTTCACGTCCAGATCGCGGCGATAAACGTCAGTCACGTGGGGCAGGGAATCCAGGTTTTCGATCTGCGGCCGATCTGGTGTGTGTACAACCGATCCATTGCTACGGTAGGAGATGCCCAGAATCTGGTCCAACGGTTTCCCCTGCGCGAACTCCACGACCGAATAATCAAATTCCTTGCGACAGACAAAATCAATCGCCGGACAATCCTTCAACGATCTTTCCGGCAGCACGGTTACGTGAGGACCCACAAAGGCAATCTTGATCGCCGGATTAACTTCCTTGATCGCTTTTGCCAATCCGATATCGCCGGGAAACCCAGGCGTGCTGGTAAATAAAACCAGGAACTCGTAATCCCGAGCGATCTTGATCGTCTCCTCGGCCGAGACGTGATGCGAAGGAGCGTCCAGCAGGCGTGCGCCCTCGAGCATTCCGGCGGGATAAGCAAGCCATACCGGATACCAGTAGGATTCAATTTCGCGAGTGGCAGGCCAACGTGATCCCGCCCCTCCGTCGAAATTCTCAAACGAGGGCGGATTCAGAAACAGTGTTTTTAAGGGCATATGTTTGAATAACTTATACTAACATTCCTGAGCAGAATTTTCCCTACTGGGAGGGTACGTTTCGGGTACGTTTTGGCGGTTAGGAACCCGCCTACCATTCAGGTTAGGGGACAACTCCCTCATGAACAAAGGGTTTGCGTTGAACGGCGGCTCTTGCTGCTCCAACAGGCTGCTTCAACAGGGAATGGGAGCATCCTCGGGGCCTGAGCTACTTGCCAACTCCGGCCCAGGCAGCCAGTTCGTCGGTGGCGCGCAAGAGCGTGATACGGGCTCTCTGCAATTCGAAGCTGGCATCCTGCAGCGTGTTGTAGCGCTCATTGGCCTGGCTGCGAGCATCCTCCACATCATGCAGAGTGGCGGTACCGGCGTCCATGCGAACTTGTGACGCCTCCAGATTGGACTGGGCCACCTGATATTCCAGATCGGCCACTTCGTGGGCCGCGGTCAGTTGTTCGACTGCGCGCTGCAGCTTCAAGGTCTCTTCGGATACACGGTTCTTAGCTGCTTCGGCATCTTTCCTGGCTCGTAATGCTTCAGCATCGGCAGCGGCTGCGTGCGCATGCTGTGCAGGACTCAGGAATGGAAATCGAATCGCCACTCCCAAGGTCGCATTATTACGTTCAAACGTTTTATAAAAATTGAAGTAGTTGTTGTACTTTGCCAGCACGGCGTATTGTGCGGCGAAATCCACTGCTGGCCACATCGCCCGATGTTCACCTCGCGCACGAAAGTTTTGAGCAGTGGCGTGGTGCTCTGCGGCCTGCACAGATGGGCTGACCTCTAAAGCTTGGCTGACAAGATTGTCTTCCTGCTTCACCTCGGGCAAAGCCGGAATGGAGTCAGCAACGGTCTCAATCGAGCTTGCAGCAATTCCGGTCATTTGTGACAGCCGGTTGCGCAGAACGTCTACTGCTCCCTGGGCTTCAGCCATCCGCATGCGCACCCGGGCAGTATTCAGACGCGCTTTACTTCGCGCCAATGAACTATCTATGCCTTCCTGGACCCGTTCATTGACGACTTGCTCCACTTTGACCGCATCCGCGTGCTCGTCGCGTAAGTGAGTCTGCAGCGCCTCCCATTTACTCAGTTCTGCGTAGCTAAGGACCGTATCCTGGATGACCTGGTTTCGCTGATCCTTAGTCTGCACGGCAGAGGCTTTCCACTCCGTTTTCGCGGCCCGAACAAAATCCCTCAAAGCTGGATTGATCAATGCAGATTGCGCATTGACGTTGATGATGGACGGTGCCGAACCTTCCAGGGTCAAAGGAAAACCCCAGGATGCACCGAGGCCGGAACCGACAATGACCTGCGGCAAATATTGATTTCGCGCCTCGTGGTAAGAGGCAAAGGCCCGCTGTTCGTCCGCACTTGCCGCTCCCGAGGCTGTACTGTGACTCAGCGCCAATTGAACCGCGCGCTGCAGAGGCAAAGGCTCAGCAACGAGCATGGGCACGGCCACAACGAGAAACAATAATCCAGCGAGATGTCGCGAGACGCAATGCGAATCAAGTTTCATCTTTCCACCTTTGAGTTGAAAGCATCATCGAGAAAGCGATTGTAAACGAGCGTTGAATGGGAGGGCTCAAGCGCCAGGACGCCGTACGAACGGGAAAGGCAAGCACAGATTTGGTTTAAGGCTTCAGCGATTGACCCGCTTCAGAGCATCTTGTGCGCGCGAGAAATTCCTCGCCAGGGTCAACGCGGCGGAATATTCCTGGGCCGCGGCGCGCTTGTCTCCCTGTTTTTCCAGAATAGTTCCCAATAGATAATGGGCCTTGAAGGTCGGCGCTTCTTCTACCGTGGAAGTCGAAGTGAGATATTGGCGCAACAATCGAATGGCTCCGGGAAAATTGCGTCCGGCGCGAATCAAGGTCTCAGCCGCATCCATTAGTACGACTGATTCCTTAGCCGGGGCAGAACCAGCATGGTTGATGGCCTCTTCCATTTCATCCATACGACCGGTATGCCTGTAGAATGATGCCAGATTCATCCAGGCTTCGGCGCTACCATTGTCTGCCTGAATGGCTGTTCGATATTCCTGCTCCGCGGTTACAAGATCTTTCTTCTTTTCTGCGAGCCGGCCATTGATCCAGTGCGCCTTTGCAGCATCCAGTGTTGCCAGCTTTGCCGCCTGGGCACGGGCTTTATCCTGACCTCCTCCAACGATCCCCGGTGCTTCCAGGTAGAACTCGGCGAGGTCAGTACGTGCATCTACGTTATTGGGATCCAATTCCACCGCACGCTCAAACTCGGTGCGTAGTTTTTTAGCCAAGCCTGCAGCGGTAAAGAAACTGGAGGCATCTGCCTTTTCTCCATAGGTTCGGCCGAGCCACAAATGATAGTTACTGTTATTGGGAGCTAACGCGACGGCTTTCTCGCAGGCGTTTATCGCCCGGTCCCAGTCTTCAACGGCGAAATAAGCACGACAAAGCAGGTTGTGAGCCTGAGGATCATTCGGCGCCTGGCTGAGTTCTCCCTGCAAAGTAGTAATGGCGTCGTCTATCCGTCCGGCAGCCAACAAGGCTGGTGCATTGTCGGCGGCGCCGGCTACTTGAGTAAACGCCGTCAGCAAAGCCAGTGCCAGAATTGTTGTTTCTATTCGCATTTCTCTAACGAACCACCTTTACGTCCGCGCCATCTTTCAGGGGCTTGGAGTTAGTTGAACCCAGCGCGAGCAGCGCGTTGTCAGTAAGTCC
>DATHJP010000089.1:0-2610 GCA_035489695.1 Terriglobales bacterium | reverse complement strand
CGACGGAGCCGGCGTTTCTGGCGTGGCGCCAGGCGTTTGTGCGTAGATGGCCAGCACCAGGCCAAAAGTAGCGACGCCACCAAGAACATATGCTTTCATAGTTTTCATTTGTCTATGAGATGCAGAGAAAAGCCAGTTCGGATTCAAAAAAATGGCCTTTTGAGCTCTAATTTGCAGGGATATGCGCTTAACGCCAAAGGCGCTGTTCACGAATTTTCCTGGGGGCAGCCGCCCAGGAAATTATGCGACATCCCGCATCGCACGAGCAGACAACGAAAAGCCCTTAGATGACGCGTGGATCGCGGCGCATTCAGCTATGTCTTTATCTCCTCCAGGCGCGGGATAGGTCGTCAAGCTAGTACCTGTCGAATCGCGCCAAAAAGCTCTTCCGCCTCGTATGGCTTCTCGAAATATCCTGCTGCGCCCAATTTTTTTGCCTTCTCCCGGAAGTCGGGCTGCTTGCTGGCGGTAAGAAAAATAATCGGAATAGGTGTGGGGATGCGGGTTTGAATTTGTTCGGCAATGGAAAAGCCGCTGCCGGCGGGCATGGAGATGTCCAACAGTACTAGGGCTGGCGGATTGCGCACCGCGGCGTTCAATCCGGTAAACGCGTCATAAGTCGTGGTAGTCTCATAGCCCGCGGCTTTGAGGCGAAGAGCCAGGGCCAGCGCGATGTTTTGGTCATCTTCGATGATAAGAATCTGCTTGCGCTCCTGATGATTTTGTTTCGGGGCCGTGGAAGCACTGGCTTTTCCCGTATCCAAAGAGTCGGCGTGATTTAATTCACGCTCGATGGCGTAGAGCAATTCTTCCGTGTCGAAAGGTTTCTCGAACAGGGCGACGGCTCCCACGTCCATCGCCTTGCGCGTGAGTTCGGGGCTCTTGGACGCGGTGATGAAAATAATCGGCCTTCCCTTGGTTTCGAGCATGTGGTAGAAGGTTTCTGCCAGTTGGAAGCCACTGCCTCCCGGCATGGAAATGTCCAGAAGGAGCAAGTCAGGCTTGAATGTGCGGCCTAGAATTGCTCCCCCCACCGCATCCGATGCGATCGATGCTGCGTAACGATTTGCCTTGAGTCGAACTTGCAGAGCCAAGGCGATTTTCGGGTCATCTTCGACAATTAGTATTCTTTTCATTCAATTCTTTGGTTGAGCCTTGTAGATCGAAGCGGGACAGCCGGAGCCGTTGGATTCTTTGGTTCCTGCAGCAACTTCTTTGTATCTCCTGCGACTAGTAGTGGTTTGATCTGCGTGTTTGGGGATCGTGAACGAAAAAGTGCTGCCCTTGCCGAGTACGCTTTCCACCCAAATGCTTCCCCCATGCAACAACACCAACTCGCGGCAAAGATACAATCCCAACCCGACGCCTTTTTCCGGCATAGTGTCACCCTTTCTGATCTGATAGAAACGATGAAAGAGATTATCGATCTTGTCTTTTGGAATGCCGCAACCGGTATCCACCACGGAAATCTGAACGCATTCGGAATTTTTCGGATGCGCACCAAGCTTTACCATAATTGCGCCGCCCTCCGCCGTGAATTTTAAGGCATTGTTCAGCAGATTGGTCAGGATCTGCATGATTCGGCTTTCGTCCGCCATCACGTCCCTCAAGTGAGTGTCCAACTCCTCGCTCAAGCGGATGTTCTTCCCTGCGGCGACCGGCTCCATTACTGCGATTGCCCGATGGATGATGGCAGCCAGGGAGACAGCCTTTAATTCGACATGCAACTTGCCGGTGTCCAACCGCGTGGCGTCCAGCAGATCATTTATGTAAACCGCCAATTCCGTGCAGCTTTGCTTGGCAATCCGCAGGTAGTTCAGCTGGGTCAGGTTCAATTCTCCCGCCAGGCCATCTATCACGATCGAAACGAACTCGCGCGCTGAGGTTAGCGGAGTTTTCAGCTCATGGGCAAGAGTGTGATAAAAGTATTGAATCTCTTCATTTCTCTTCATGAGGTCGCGGTTGGTCTGCTCCAATTTAGTCTGCATCCCGCGCATCTGCTCCTCTGCCCGCTTGCGCTCGGTAATGTTGCGGATGTTGCATTGAATGACTTTCTTGTCGCCGGCTTGATACACGTTGCTGACAAACTCCACGGCAACGTGGCGACCATCCTTCGTCTCCAGTGGCAGATCTTCATAGCGGACATATCCGTCCTTTTGTAATCGCTCAAGCATGACCTTGTTCGACTCGATGTCTTTGAATGGACTAAGTTCCCCGACGGTTTTGCCGACCATTTCACCGTGAGAAAGACCCAATAGTTCAACCAGGAAAGGGTTCACATCGGTGATGCGCCCCGTGTCAACGTCCAGAATCAGGATGCCGTCCTTCGCCGCTTCGAACAGCCGTCGATAACTGACTTCGGAGGCGCGTAGCACCCGTTCCGCCTGTTTGCGCGCGGTGATGTCGCGCGCCACTTTCGACACACCGATGACCGCGCCGGTGGCCTCCTTGATCGGTGATGCCGTGACCGAGACATCAATCAGCCGTCCGCTTTTGGTTTTTCGGAGTGTCTCAAAGTGCTCGATACTTTCGCCACGCCTGATCTTCGCCAGAATTTGATTCTCCTCATCTTGCCGGTCTGCTGGAATCAGCCGCATGATTGAAGTCCCT
>DATHJP010000088.1:0-10362 GCA_035489695.1 Terriglobales bacterium | reverse complement strand
GTGGATGGACGCCGCAACGTGTTCACTACAACCGCCGACCTCACTGGCATTGCCTTCCTCACCAGTCCGCGGCATCTCTCGCCTTTGATCTCGCGGCTCCGGATAGCTCCGAAGGCACACATGGATGCCGACTGGGAGCTGGATTATGACTTCAAGAGCAGCCGAATCAGCTCTAGTACGGCATTGGTCAACTACCAGCTCGGCCGGATTACTTTTGGGGGTAGCGATGTATATCTGAGAGTGCCAGGTGAGATTCTTGTTTCCAATAGTATTACGAGCCCGCTGCACTTTCATCAGTTCCGGCTAATGCTGGCCTATGGTACGCCCAATAAGCGCGGCCTCAGCGGCGCAGGGGCCGTGGGCTTTGATGCCGACGTCGGATTTTTGCAGTACAGCGCCGTGCAATCCAGCTACAACTGGGACTGCTGTGGCGTCAGTGTGGAGTATCGCCGCTTCGCCCTCGGCACGGTGCGCAATGAGAATCAGTACCGTTTCAGTTTTAACTTGAGCAATGTAGGAAGCTTCGGAAACATGAAACGGCAGGAACGACTTTACTAAATCCCCGAATGATTCCCTTCAGCTCACCACGCCTGTGTCCTTAGGCTATCGACATGCTGCGCCAAAAGTGCTTCGTAGCGTGAGATTACAAAATCCGCGGGGCCATCCTCGATCAACTCACCACCATGAAGCAGCAGGACGCGGTCGCAGAACTGTCGAATGCTGCCTAAATCATGCGACACAAAGAGAATGGTCTTGCCCAGAGTTCGAAACTGTTCTATCCGCTCGAAGCATTTCCGGCGAAACTCTCCGTCTCCTACCGCCAATATCTCATCGATGAGGAGAATGTCAGGATTAACCTCCGTAGCAATCGCAAACGCCAACCGCATGTACATGCCGGAGGAATACTGCTTAACCGGGACATCGATAAAGTCACCCAACTCAGCGAACTCGATTATTTGAGCTTCGCGCCTCAGCACTTCGCGCTTGGGGAGTCCCAGAAGAAGGCCGTTCAACAGAATATTTTCCCGGCCTGTCAATTCGTGATGGAACCCTGCGCCTAATTCGATTAGCGGCGCAATGCTGCCGTTAACCGTCACCTCGCCACTCGTTGGAATGTAGACCCCGGCAATGATTTTCAGGATTGTGCTTTTTCCCGATCCATTTCGGCCGATGACTCCGACCATCTCTCCCTCCGCGACCTGGAAGGAAACATGTTTGACTGCCTCGAAATCATGAAAGCTGGTGCGACGCCGGAACTTGGCAAAGGCTTCCCGCAGAGTGTCGGGCCTCTCCTGGATGATCCGGAATCGTTGGACAACATTATCAAATCTTAGTCGGACGGCAGCCTCCTTCATCCGGAATCTCTAAATGTAGTAGATAAAACGGTTTTGATAGTGGCGAAAAATGGAAAAACCGATAACCAACGCAGCGATGCCACAACCCAGAGACAGTGCAGATGAAGACAGAGACGGCAACTTCCCGTAGTAAATGCTGAGCCGAAAGCCATTCAAGACGTACAGCATGGGGTTCATGCGAAAGAGCCATCGATACTTCTCGGGTATGAAATCAAGCGAGTAGATAATGGGAGAAAAGTAGAACCAGGCAGAGAGAAGAATTTGAACGATATGACTGACATCCCGATAGAAGACGTTGGCAGTGGCAAAGAAAAACGCCGTTCCTAGAGTAAACAGGAATAGTCCGAGCATGGGAACCGGCAGATATACCCATGTCCAATGTAGCGGGAAACGCAATAGCGCGATCAAAAGCGCCAACGGAATCAGCGACAGCAAGAAGTTCACTATATTCGAAACAATCGCCGCCACCGGGAAAACCAACTTCGCCACATGCACTTTTTTCATCAACTCGCCGTTACCCACAACAGAATCCACCGAATACGCCAGACATTGCGAAAAAAACGTCCATGGCAACAACATGCTGAGAAGGAAAACTGCGTAATGGTCTATCGAGAAGCGCATGATTGTCCCGAAGACCAGGGTCAGGACAATCATCAGCAGCGCGGGATTGAGCAACGCCCAGAAAAAGCCCAGTAGCGAGCGCTTGTAGCGTACACGAAGTTCCTTAAGCGCAAGGGCCCAGATGAGTTCCCTGTATCGATATGTATCTCGTACAAATTCGGTCATGTATGAATCTGTCGCCGGGTAGGTATTATGCCAGTCTCATGCATTGTTTTGGTTTAGCTTGCAGCTGATGCTCGCAATTATTTTATCTTTAGGTTGGCTTCAAGAAAGCGAGACCCAAACGCAGAAGCTATAATCTCATCCCAGAATGCATGCCGGCTCCGTAATCATTGTCACACATAATTCTGAACAACACATCGATCGCTGCCTCAGAGCGCTGGCAAGCGAGGCACAGTGGCAAATTATCGTGATTGACAATGCTTCCGTAGACTCTACGATCCAGCGCGCGCGTCAAAGTGAAGCGGCTGCGCAGATTGTATCGAACGCAAAAAATATCGGATTTGCTGCCGCAGTCAACCAAGGCGCGAAGATGGCAACAGGAGCAGTGCTCCTCATCCTAAACCCAGACGCGATCGCCACTGCCGGATCGCTAGATAAACTGGCCGAGGCAATGGCGCGGGAAGGTGTGGCGGCCGTTGGCGGAATGCTGGCGGCCACTGATGGCTCCCCGGCCGTAGGTTTCACGGTTCGCCGGTTCCCCAAACTAAGCTATATGTTAGCCGAAGTACTTCTCATCAACCGGTTGTGGAAGACAAATCCCTTCAATCGACGATACCGATGTCTGGACCTCGATTATGGCTTGCTTCAGGAAGTAGAGCAGCCAGCCGGCGCTTGTCTGGCGGTAAAACGCGACATATGGGAAAGCATGGGCGGTTTCGACGAAGCATTTTACCCCGTGTGGTTCGAAGACGTGGACTTCTGCCGCCGTCTGGCTTCACACGGCTGGAAGATTATTTATTGCCCTGAGGCAGTCTTCATTCACCGTGGTGGACATAGCGTCAATCAGCTTCCTTTTTATGATCGACAGGTGTTCTGGTATCGCAACCTCTTGCTTTACTTTGCGAAACATCACAGCAGTCGCGAAACGACACTTTTGCGTTTCGGTATCACTGCCGGGCTCATGGTGCGTACCCTGCTCTCCCTGGCAGGCCTCAAACCGAAAGACGTTGGCACCGGCGAGGCCGTTCGGAGCTACGCCCACGTCCTATGGCGTTATGGTCTGCGAGGCGGCAGAGGGAAACGTGAGCGTGATGCCGAGAGCGAAAAGGTCGGGTCAGTTGTCATTTAGCTACAGAGCTCTCGAGAAGTTTCTGCCGGCGTGCCGACGGCCTTCAATCTTGTGGTCCCCTCGGGTGCAATGAAAATTGCCATTCTAGGCACGCGAGGCGTTCCCGCCCGCTATGGCGGATTCGAAACACTCGCCGATCAGCTCGCCACCCGCCTGGTTCGGCGAGGACACCAGGTAGCAGTCTATTGCCGGAAGCCTTTCGTTGGGCCTGACGATGATTTCGATCGCCGAATCAGGCGAGTGATTCTTCCCACTATATCGAATAAGCATCTCGATACCCTGTTTCATACCTTTCTCTCTGTGCTTTATGTGCTGTTCACGGATGCGGAAGTGTTGCTCATTTGCAATGTTGCAAATAGTCCTGTGGCGTGGGTTCCCCGCCTGGTCGGAAAGCCTACTGCTCTGAATGTGGATGGGTTGGACCGGAAGCGCCGCAAATGGAATTTCTTGGGACAATGGTTTCTTCATTTTTGCGAGGTGCTCGCGGTTTTTACTCCCACACGTTTAGTGACCGATGCTGGCACAATTCGCGCCTACTTCCTTGATCGTTATCACAAGACGTCAGAAATGATTGCTTATGGCGCCGAGCCGGCCAGCACCGACAACGAGTCTTCCGGCTTTGGATTATCAAGCCGCCGATACATTCTCTATGTTGCAAGGCTCGAACCGGAGAACAACCCTGAACTCGTGATTCGGGCTTACCACAACGTTGACACCGATTGGCCGCTGGTCATTGTGGGAGGCAATCCTTATCGACCCGCTTACGTGCAGCATCTCGCGTCCATTGCTGATAAGCGCGTCATTTTCACCGGTCCAGTTTACGGCGATGAATATTGGAGATTGCAAAACAACGCCGGGCTCTTTGTCTTCGCCGGTGAGATTGGCGGCATCCATCCCGCGCTTGTGGAAGCGATGGCGGCCCGAAATGCAGTTCTCTACCTCGATACACCAACCAACCACGAAACTACCGGGGGATGCGGGGTTTCGTTTCGTCCAGAGGAGCACGAGTTGGCCGCCAAATTGGATCGGTTGATAGCTGCACCTCAGCAGGTCGAGGAATTGAGAGAGCGAGCGCAGCACTTTGCACGCGATAACTACAACTGGGAGAAAATTGTTGATCAGTATGAGCGGCTCTTTGAAGGGATGCTTCGTTAGCCACCGGGGGGCGTGTCACGACTGGGAATTCGATCCGAACGGCCTGAAAACCAGCGTAGCAGTTGGCTGTCCGAAACCCGGCGTCGCAATTGAATTACGCGCCGTTTCCTTCGGAGATCCTGCCGCAGTTTCCAGACCGTGGTCAACGCCGAAGCCAGTCGTCTGTCAACCACCAAGCAGTAGCCAATCACTTGCGCGTCCCGGATCGTTACCGGAAAAAACAAACGCGCGTATAGCGGAAACGAAATATTCTTGGCACGCATCAAAAAGCGATTCTTGATGGAGTGCCAGTTGATGGCGACGGGAAGCTCTTTGCGGCGTTCAGGGGTTACGCGGCGCACGTGCCATGCCACGGCTCGTGGAGTGTATAGGCATTGCCACCCGAGCAATTGCGCGCGCCAAGCTAAGTCCGCATCTTCGCGATACGCGAAGAATTGCTCGTCAAAAAACTCTCCCTCAACAGCTATGTCCTGCAGCATTTCGTTACGGTAGAGTGCCGCGGCCCCGGTCGCTCCAAAAACGTATTCCTGCGTTTCGAATTGTCCCTCATCCAACTGTTCAGCGCCGCGGTCCAAATGACGGAGGTTGGGTAGAAAGTAGATTCCAGTGGAGTCAATAATGTTGCTGAACTCAGAGGCCGTGCCGGGGCTCCAACGCAGGAGCTTGCCGCAAACTGCGCCAACTTCCGGATGCCCCTCTGCCGCGGCAATAGTTTCCGCAATAAAGTTAGCGTCGAGGAGGACGTCGGGGTTGAGCGATAGTAGCCAATCTCCCTTCGCAACTCGTGCAGCCGCGTTTTGAGCCGCTGCAAACCCGGTATTCTCTTGGTTATAGATAATCTTTGCCTGGCTCTCGAATTTTGTCAGTATGTCTCGAGTTCCGTCCGTTGAAGCGTTATCGACAATGATCACTTCTACAGGGCGATGAGTCTGTGCACGGATTGACTCGAGGCACCTCTCGAGAAATCTCGCTGAGTTGTAGGTTGTGATGAGGATGGAAATCATAGCCGAAGCCATAGCTCCGTCGGCCAAGGAAGGGTCGTCGGGTTAATGAGCCCCTCTGCCCGAGAGTACGGTGGGAATAGTTTTGAGCAGGATTTTGAGATCCAGCCAAATCGACCAGTTGTCGATATAAAGTAAGTCGAGCCGTGTCCATCGCTCAAAACGAAGTTGGCTGCGCCCCTCCAAAGCCCACAAACATGTAAGTCCTGGCCGCATGCGGAGCCGGCGACGCTGCCAGGGTTGATACTGCTCGACCTCCTGAGGCAAGGGCGGACGAGGGCCTACCAATGACATGTCCCCGCGTAGGATATTCCAGAGCTGCGGTAATTCATCCAGGCTGAAGGTTCGCATCCAGCGGCCCACTTTCGTACATCGTGGATCGTTGCGCATCTTGAACAGAGGAGCCTCAGCCTCGTTCAGTTCGCTCAAGTCAGAGAGCAGTTCGTCAGCATTTAAGACCATGGAACGGAACTTCAGCAGTACAAAATACCTTCCCCCCAAACCACAACGCGTCTGCCGGAAAAACACGGGGCCCTTCGAACTCAGCTTTACCAGGACTGCCAGAATCAGAAACAGCGGAGAGAGCACAGCCAGGGAAACCGCGGCAACGATAACATCAACGGCCCGCTTAAAGAAGAGCGCAAAATCGTTCTGCGGGGTGCTGGCAAGAGTCAGCAGCGGAACATGCGCCAAGTGTTCCACGAAGACATGAGCGAAACCTTTGGGAAGGAAGTCGAGCTGGATTCGGATACGTACGCCCTCTTGTTCACACTGCCGCATCAGCGGCTCCAGTTCGATCAGTTCTTCTTTGTCCACGGCAAACACAACCTCATCCACCACGCGCTTGTGTAACAGTTCCGCCAGTTGTTCTTTAGGCAGGACCGGGTAGGCGCGAAGTAAGCCGGCCGGCGATGTTGGCGGTTGATTCCCGATATATACAAAAGCCATCAGGCTCAAACCAAAACGTTCTCCCGCTTCCAGTAGTATGGCCACTTCAGCCGCCCCAGCGCCGCTTCCGACGATTATGAAGTGCCGCCGTTGGTCCGGCCTCGACCTGAGCCAAGTTCCACCAATTAACAGCAGCCAGCGGCTGGTTTCCAATAATAGAACTTGCAGAACTGCGAAGAGCGCCAGAAAACTTCGGCTGACGTAGTGACCTTTCACCAGGAATAGCAGCGAAAACAACGTCAGCAGCCCGAGCGCGGCCATTTTGAGGACGTCGTTCGCAATGTCGCGAGGACGCCGCAGTTCAACTTGCTTATAAGCTCCCAGGATGTAGCCCAGAAATGGGAAAATCAGCACCGCTGCCAGCAAAACTGGGAGGTAGAGATTAAACAAATGGATGGGAGTGAGATGGTACCAGCCTTTTTGTCCGGCCCACATTCGAATCATGTAGGCCAGCGTGAAAGCCGCAGCCGTGGCGGCTACGTCATTCAGAACGCAGCTGAAAGCAATATTTCGCGACCTACGAGAAAACATCTAGCGGTTCAGTCTTCGATGGATTTTGAGACTATAGCATACGCTATACATGTGTAGTATCTTGCGCGATGCTATTTAGAATTGGTCCGCCTCAGTCGTCACTGGTTCTAATTCATGTTGGAGCACGAATCTTCTAATCTCGCGTCATCCACAAAATGGATTCACTGGATTGACGTGGCTGTTTTTATCTGTCTGGCTGCAGTTGCCATATGTGCACCTCTCGCGACTAAGGGAGCAACCAATGCTTTCCGTGCGGCGACCGCAATCTGGCTAATAAAGATCTGCACTGGCCGAGTCCGCTTCTACCGCCAGCCTCTGGCCCTTCCGCTCTTTTTGTTCTTATCCCTTTCGTTCGTTTCCACTTTGTTTTCCGTTGACCCTTTTCTCAGTTGGGGTCGAATGCGGACTGTGACGCTTTTGTTCCTGGCAGTGCTGCTGCCTCAGACTCTCAGCAGCATGCGACAGCTCAAGATCCTGACAGCTTTGCTAGTCGGCGCCTGCTGCTTGACCGTGCTATACACCGGATGGCAGTACACGGTGGGAATCGGGGTCAAACTAACAGCGACCGGAGTGCCCGCTCCTGCAATTTCGAAATTCGGGCTGCAGCCTGATGACATCATCCAGCAAGTCAACGGCAAGCGGACCCTGAACCCGCAGCAACTTTTTACCAGACTGCATCAAGTGCCTGCAGATGGCCAGGTACACCTTCTGGCAGCACGCTTCGCGCCGCTGGAACATTTCAAGATTTCAGTTCAGCACAGGCAAGAACTGGAAAATTATCTGCTGCAGCCAGGCCTGAAACTGAGTAGAGGTCATCCGCTGCGCGCTGAAGGTTCTCTAAAGCATTACTTCCCCTATTCGGAAGTTCTGGTTCTGATTGGGTTGCTGGTCTGGGGACTGTGCATCGCAGGGGGCAAGGTCGGCGTTGGCTTACGCGTCTTTCTATGCTTTGTCTTTTTATCTATTACCGCGGCTGTAGGACTCACTTTGACGCGCATTTCTCTGACCAGTCTGCTGATTGGTGCTCTGCTGATTTCGTTGATGCGCGCTGAACGTAAGACAATGGTCGGAATCTTGATCGGCTTCGTAATCGTCGTCGGGGTTGGCGTGCACTGGATTAACCGGCAGAGAGCTCTGACAATATTCGACACGGCCGATCCCGGAACCCAATATCGTTTGTTGATGTGGAGAGACAGCATTAAGCTGATTCGTGCACATCCTCTGGTTGGCGTTGGTCTCGACAGCATCAGTGGTAACTGGCAGCGCTGGGATTTGGAAGCTTATCGGCGCTTTCCACTTCACACTCACTTTCATTCGACACCGATCCAGCTCGCCGTCGAATGCGGATTGCCCACCCTGTTTGTTTGGCTGGGGCTTGTCATAGCCTACCTGGTATTTCTGGTACGGCTATCACGTGTTGTGCGGAACCAGAGCTGGTTCGCGCAGGGGCTCACTTTAGGAATTTTAGGCGGATATGTCGCCTTCCTTCTTATCTCCCTGGTGCAATACAGCTTCGGTGACGCAGAGGCCATGGTCGTGTTCTGGTTCTGCATGGGTTTAATCCTCGCACTTCACCGGGTTTTGTGTGCTCCTCCCATTGAAGTCTCTTGACCCCGTGCGCCCCGTGGCCATGGGGCTTGCGCGTAATCAATCTCCTGGAGAATATTTATTTCTCCGTGGAAGCCAGAATGTAATCCGTCAGGATCTTCTCGGTCTGCTCGTGCATGCCACGGGTGTTGTAATTCGTGCTCGTGATCACGACGACCATGTCGAGCTTGGGGATCGCTACCACCTTGTTGCCGCCGTTTCCCGTCATGAAGAACGCCGGATAGCTATTCTCACCGTGCTTGAACGATTTGAGCCACCAGAGGTATCCGTAGTCGGTCGACTCATCAATACGGGCGTGCGGCTGGGTTGACGTCCGCACCCACGATTCGTTCAAAACGCGGGTTCCTTGCCAGCGTCCGCCGTCCAGGTAGAGTTGCCCGATCTTCAGCAGATCGCGGCTCGTGAGCAGCAATCCACCGCCAGTCATGGGGACGTTCATTGGCGAGTACGCCCATTGAACACTCGTGATGCCGAGCGGGGAGAACAGCTTCTGTTGCGCGTAGCGATCGGTACGCATTCCAGTTGCCTTCTCGAGAACCTCGCTTAGCACGAATACCCCTCCTGTGCAGTAGCTGAAATAGCGGCCGTACGGAGGCGCTTCAACCTGCTCGCCGCCATGCATACGCCCGCGAATAGGCAGGTCAAAAATAAACTGCGCCCAGTCTTCCACTAGATACATTCGTTCCTCGTTGCCTCGGGAAGCATCGTTCCAGTCGTCGCACTCAAGGGGCGAACTCATGGTCAGGAAGTCTTCGACAGTGATACTCGCTTTACGCGGGTCGGGATTTTGCATCTTTCGAGCACGTTCCGGGAGCAGCGAGAGTACGCGTGCGTTAACTCCGCTCAGTTTGCCCTCGCCAATGGCGATGCCCACCAGCGCGTCAGTAATACTCTTGGTGGCCGAGCGTGTATTACGCAGCGTAGAGGCATCGCCGTCGAAATAGCCCTCATAAGCCAACTTGCCGTGGCGGGCGATCAGGACGCTGCCGATCTTCTTGAACTCTTCGGAACGAATTGCGGTATCCATCGAGCGCAGCTTCGCTTCAGAAAGGCCGCTGTCGGCGGCAGAGGCTTTCGGCCAGTCGGTATTCGAAGGCTGCGTTTGTGCGATGGTCGCGGCGGAAGAGCACACCAGCGCCACGATCAAGAGAGCTGCACGGGATGGGATCATAGGTATACCTCACAGGTTAGACGGGCAGGGCAATCGGTGTAACCACGTATTCCTTGACCGCACCGGCTGAGATCATTATGCAGAGCATTTTGCCACTGGTATCATTATCCGCGGCCGATCCAGGCCCATACCGGGACCTCCGAGAGCGAGGTAAAGGTGGATGTCCTCCTTCAAAATTTCGCGTAGAAGGTTTATCCAGTCGTCCTCACTGGCGACTGCTGCGATGGTGGCTCCTAACCTCTGGTTCCCATACGCGCTGGCGGCTACCCCTGCCCCGCAACCGCTGCAACAGTTCGGCTACGGGGATGTAGAGCTGGCAAGCGAACTCCATGAGAAGCAGCTTGAAGAGACGCTTTCTGTGCTGATGGGGCTCAATGAAGACAGTCTGCTGAAACCTTTTCGCCAGATGACCGGGCAGCCAGCACCCGGGGTCGACCTCGGTGGCTGGTATAACTACGTCCCGAATTACGACTGGCACACCTTCGATGTAGGCTTTGCCCCAAGTGCAACCTTCGGCCAGTGGGTTTCAGCACTGGCGCGGATGTATGCCATCAAGAGATCTCCGGAGATCCGCGAAAGAGTGCTGCGGTTGAACCGCTTGTATGCCCGAACTATCTCCGGCGAGTTCTACGAGAATAACCGCTTCCCCGCCTATTGCTACGACAAACTGGTATGCGGACT
>DATHJP010000087.1:0-2982 GCA_035489695.1 Terriglobales bacterium | reverse complement strand
CTTCCCCGATCTCAATATACAGATAACGACATGCATACCGATTGGGCGAATCCCTCTCGGCGGCAATAGGTCGAAAGCATAGGGTGTACCCGCTCGTGGCCTCTTTGAGGAACATCTCCGTCACGAAGCAACGGTGCTGATCTCTTGAGTACTCGTCGATGAGCTTAAAAACTCGCGTTTCTTCTGAAATCATCGCAAATTACACTCCTCAAACCCGTGCGCTGAGTGAACACTTCAGTTCGAGCCGAAGGCTTAAGATTCCTGCGTACCATGCCGTCAAAACGCAAAGATCAGGGCCCATCCGTATTCTTCCGCCAACACAGTCGCAGGCGGGTGGCCCACCCTCCCAGCAATCAGTTGGAAGGCTCACGAAGAATCGTGACATCTCTCCAAGACGCACGCGGAGATGGGCTCTCATCGCTCCAGTCAGAGCGCACTGAGAGATGCCTAGCGTCATCCCATTTTAGGAGAATGTCCGGTTGTTGCTCCGCTTGAACAATCCAATCATCCTTCATTTCCGGGTCGAACTTGGAGCCTGCGGACCGAAGGCTTACGACTCGGTAGTATGGCGTAGTAGCTCCGCAGTTCCGCTCAAATAGCGTGGCAACATAGGCTCCATCGGGTGACGGGACTTCCTTAAGAATCCTATTGCCGCAATTACTCGACAAAATTGAAGACATAACATAGTGGTATCCAAGAAAAACTGCGCCCGCCACCATGACAAGCGCCACGCCGCAACTAGCTACTTTTGTCGCCACACGCGTCTGAAATACTTTACCCCCTTCTCAATCTGTTCTTGATCTTCGGGCTGATCACCGTACGGCGGCGTACCACCCCAGGGATTCCATCTCGAACCTGGATCTCCAGTTCTATTGGCAGATCCTGCCGTTCAAATCGTCAATCCAAACTCGTACTTCGTAAATCTCGCTTTCGTTTCAACGATTTACCCCTCCGCCCAATGCCGAAACTCGCCACTAAACCGCATTTTTCCGCTGTTCATTGCCATCCACGTGCCTTCCCTCTACTCCCTCAATAAGATAGTGACATCCAGCAGTGGGGAAAGCCCTATCCGGCGGCTTCCAAAGGATAGGGTGGAAAACTGGCAATTCTCGTGAATTGCCTGAAATTCCAGCAGTGGAAAGCGAGAACAAATGCACAAACCAGTCAAATATGTGGAGAAAGCAGTCACGATTGCTGCCACAGGAGCTTGGGCGGTATTCCAACGCCTCAATCGCGTTAAGCCCAATCCTTCTCCCAAACCTAAGTGGTCCGACAAGCCATTGCTCAAGTCTTATGAGAAGACTAAGCCACCACTGGGCTGGCCCCGTAGCACCGACTCGCTTTGCCCCAGATGTATCCCCGAGATCCGTCAGCAGATTCTCGACGGCAAATTGCCCTACGAAATCCTGCTCAATGAAAAAGTCGGCGAGATCAAGGCTCAGATCATCGAGCGCGACGGCAAGATCCTCATGGTCAAGGACTGCCCCAAGCACGGCCACTTTGAAGATGTGATGTCGATCGATCCCGAGTTCTCGCGCCACTTGGAAGAAGTTTTTCCCGGACGCGACATTCGCGCCCACAACGACGAGAAGCTCCACCACCACGGTTCCTCGACCGTCAAGTACGGACGCGGTTCGGTTCTTACCATCGATCTCACCAACCGCTGCAACATGATGTGCGATCCCTGTTTCATGGACGCCAACCAGGTCGGCTTCGTGCACGAGTTGAGCTGGCAGGACATCAAGACCATGCTCGACAACGCCATCACTATCAAGCCGCGGCGTCAGATGTCAGTGCAGTTCTCCGGCGGTGAGCCCACGCTCTCGCCATATTTCCTCGACGCCGTCCGCTACGCCCGCAAAGTGGGATACAACAGCGTGCAGGCAGCCACCAACGGAATTGAATTTGCCAAGAGTCTGGAATTCGCGCAACAGGCCGCTGAAGCCGGAATGCGCTACGCCTATCTGCAATTCGACGGCATCGGCAACGCCGCCAACGCCCACCGCAAGGTCGGTAATCTATTCGACGTAAAGCTAAAAGCCATCGACAACCTGCACAAAGCCGGCGTAGAAATCGTCCCGGTAGTAACGATCGTCAACGGCATCAACAACGAACAAGTAGGACGCATCATCCAGTTCGCCCTGGACAATCCGAAAAAGATCGGATTCCTCTCCTTCCAACCAGTAAGTTTTACCGGCCGCGACGAAGCCGTCACCGACGACCGCCGCACCGCCCAGCGCTACACCCTCTCTCACTTAGCTCACGACGTAAAATCACAAACCGGCTTAGGCGAACCCTCCCGCGACTGGTTCCCCATCAGCTTCATGGGCACATTCAGCGATTGGGCCGACCTAATGCACGTAGAAGACAAAAACAACGACTGGGGCCAACTCTCATGTGGATGTCATCCGAATTGTGGGACGGGGATGGCTGTGATGATTGACAAGGAGACTAAGGAAGCGGTGCCGGTTACTGCGTTTTTGAAAGGCGATCAGCTCGCGAAAGACATTGCCAAGGTTAACGACGCGGCGCGGGGGAAGTTTCTTACTATCGTGGGGATGGCGCTGTGTTTGATGAAGAATTACGATCCGTTTCAATCGCCGAAGCATTTTAAGTTGATGGATTTGTTGAAGAAGTTTGATAAGAACTTTAATGCGACGGGGAAGAACTACGGGAAGGTTGGTCCGGAGCGCACGATTGAAGATGTGGAGTTGCGACGCAAGGACCGGTGGAACTTCCTGTTTATTGCGGGAATGTGGTTTCAGGATCTGTTCAATTACGATTTCCGGCGGACGGAGCAGTGCATCATTCCTTATGCCACGCAGGAAGGGGAAATTTCCTTCTGCGCTTACAACACGGGCGTGGGATGGCGCAACATTATCGAGAAGATGCACATGACCTCCACGCTCACGAAGTGGTATGAAGAGCACGGGCGTCACGAAATCTTCGCGGGCGGCAAGAAAGTGAAGATGGAAGACAAGG
>DATHJP010000086.1:0-3172 GCA_035489695.1 Terriglobales bacterium | reverse complement strand
CCGGTATAAGCATTACCGCTGACCGTGTTGCGCATAATGGAAGCACTGGCGCCATAGCCAACCTGGATTCCATTTTGAGCTATGTAGGTCACCCTTCCCAAGCCAGTCACGACATTATCCGTAATCGCCACGTTAACGCCTTGGCCGTTGGCGACGATCCCGCCTTTCTGGTAGAAGGTGATCGTGTTACCCGAAATCGTTCCGCTGGCGCTGCCTGTCAGGAAGTACGACCGGAAATAGATGCCGGCGCCATGTTGAGTGCCGTTCGGCGGGGTCTCACCGATGTCGTGGATATTGCTATTGCTGATGCTGGCGGAAACCGTGTTCACATCGCCATTGACGAGGACCCCGAAATAGTTCGCACCGAATATCTCGGCGGTATCGATCGTGGCATCGACACTATCAATATAGACGCCAATATTGCAGCCGCTGGCGTCGAGCGTGCCGCTGACTGTGCTGGTGGGATTGATTACGGCGGCGGTCATATTGATACCGTCGCGGAAGAAACCGGTTTGTGTGCAACCCTGCGCGTTTAGGCGGAGGGTGGTAAACAGGCAAAGTAGGGAGAGCAGAAAAACAAAGCGCTTCATAAGAACTCCTTTTGGTTTCAAGAGCTAGTGCGTATCTAAGAGGATGGGCCTGCCTCACATAGGGCAGGTTCGTCGAACGAAGTGATGCTCTATTGGGGCTTCGACTTCGTGGGGTTAAGCTGGGAAAACTATCAGAGGTACTTAACTTAGTTCAGAACACCTGAAAGCGGAGAACGTGGGAACCCTTCACTTAGTAAGTGTATCACGTTCCTCGCTCTTACATGTTCGAATACAGACCATTTATGAGATGAGTTATAAGCTCTCCCAGGTCAGCGGCGTTTGCTGCGGATGTTCGCTTCTTCTGCAAGATTTCGTACAGCGAATCTTGTCTCTCGCACCATGAGCACGCAGCCCGAGGCCAAACCGAGCACCGCCAAAGAGCCGATCACCAACGCGAGCCCGGCGGCCATTTGAAAGAGAAGGTGCCGCTCGTAGTAGCTCACAATCGAACCTGCCACAGACACCAATGCCGCGGCAGCAAACAGGCCGATCGACGCGTAGAAAGACCGCAAAGCCCTCAGCAGAAATTGAGCACGCACCTGCAAGCGATCCAGTTGCGCGAAACTGTCTTTGTAGTTCGACGTCCCAGGCTCGAATCCCGCAAGTTCTGCCGCCACCACGCGGGTTCGATCCACGACACGCGCCAGCCGGTTTCCGGTCCCCAGCGCCAGGACCGAACAGGCATTGGTCAGAATAGCCGGGGCCACAACTGATGTAAGCACACCAAACGGGTTGTTACTCAATGTCGTGTATTGCATGACACGCGAGGCCAGGGATTAATTACCCGGTAATTCCACCCGCCGCCCAGACATCGTAGCAGCCTTCTTTGCGCGGATTTTCGGGATTGTCCATACCACTACCCGATAAGCGAGCAAGACTCCGAGGACAAAGGCATACTGCAGCGGTTTGCGTTTGTCCGCTTTCACCAGCCAGAGATAGTGGATCACGCCCGCAATGGCGCTGAAATAAATCAAGCGATGCAGTGCCTGCCAGCGTTTGCCGCCGAGACGGCGAATCCAGCCCTTGGTGGAAGTGAGCGCCAGAGGAATGAGCAGCACGAATCCAGTGAATCCCACGGTGATAAAGCGGCGTTTGGCAATGTCCGCCAGCATTTCGTGGATGTCGAAGAACTTATCCAGCCAGATGTAGGTAAGGAAGTGGAGCACCGCGTAGAAAAAAGCGAACAACCCGAACATTCGGCGATAACGAATTAGCCAGAGTTGACCTGTCAATTTGCGGACCGGAGTGACTGCTAACGTAATCAGCAGGAAGATCAGGATCCAATCTCCGGTGGAGTGGGTGATGACTTCGATCGGATTGGCCCCCAAAGCCTGGTTGTAAGCCTTCCATCCCAGAGCAAATAGCGGCCCCAGGCAGGCGAGAAAGACGATCGGTTTAAACCATCGGATCATGGGAATTCGTGGCTCGTCGTTGTTCGCTGGCCGTTGGTCGCTAGCGCTGGACCGAAGCTGTTTGGGTTTGGCCAACGACCAAACTTACATTTCGCTGACGCTGTGTGGATTTCACCAACGACCAAACTTGCATTCCGCAGTGGCCTGGAAGGGCGGCCCTTCAGGGCCGCGTAACCCGTCTGACTCGACGGGCTTCAGCCCCCGGGGTTGCTCTAGAAATTCTTTTTCAGATCCATGCCGCTGTAAAGACTCGCCACCTGATCGTATCCATTGAACATCAGAGTAGGACGCTTAAAAAACTCACCCAATCTCCGCTCCTTGGCCTGGCTCCAGCGCGGATGATCCACATTCGGATTCACATTGGAATAAAATCCGTACTCGTTGGGCGCAGACTTGTTCCACGTATTCACGGGTTGCTTGTCCGTGAAGCGAATGCGCACAATCGCCTTGGCGCTTTTAAAACCATATTTCCACGGCACGACAATCCGCAGCGGCGCCCCATCCTGGTTAGGCAGCGTCTCTCCATACATCCCAAAGCACAATAGAGCAAGCGGATGCATGGCTTCGTCCATGCGCAACCCCTCGACGTAAGGCCATTCCAGAACTCCCGTCTTCTGACCCGGCATTTGGTTGGGATCTAGAACCGTAGTGAATTCAACAAACTTCGCCTTCGGCAAGGGATCGACCTTGTTAATCAACTGACTCAATGAGAATCCAACCCAAGGTACAACAATCGACCAGCCTTCCACACAGCGATGCCGGTAAATCCGCTCCTCGGGTGTAGCCATCTTCATGATGGCATCTACATCGAGCACCTGCTTCTTTTTCACTTCTCCATCGATGGTGACGGTCCAGGGCCGGGTCTTGAAATCCTTGGCTAATTTGGCTGGCTCGTACTTGTCGGTTGAGAATTCGTAATAATTGTTGTAATTCGAGACATCCTTCAGCGGCGTGATCTTCTCCGTGGTCGAGAAGGAACTTTTTTGAATGCCGTCGATCTTCGTGTTGGCCCACACAGTTGTGGGATCTGCGAACTCGCGCAGGCTCATCCCGGCAACCGCAGCCGCCCCGCTAATCACGGTTCCGGCCAGAAACTTGCGGCGATTCAGATAAAGACTTTTAGAAGTGATCTCGGAAGACGGAATATCCGCGGGCTTTTTTATCAACATG
>DATHJP010000085.1:0-2561 GCA_035489695.1 Terriglobales bacterium | reverse complement strand
GATTCCTTCACCCTGGAAAGTTGAAATTCTTGCCAGCGATATTAGTTATTCCGTGCTGCGGGCTGGCCAGGAAGGTGCGTACAACGGCGCTCAGATGGAACCGGTGGACTACAGCTATCGGCTGCGTTATTTCGATAAGGTGGGAGAGCGCTACGTCATCAAGAAGGCTTTGAAGGAGCTAGTCCACTTCGACTTTCACAACCTGAAAACGGAATACCTGCCGCAGCGCAACGACATCATTTTCTGCCGCAATGTGATGATGTATTTCGACGAAGCCGAACAGAAACGGCTTATCGAAAAATTCGGACGATGCTTGAATCCCGAGGGCTACCTGTTCGTCGGCCACGCCGAGAGCCTGCTGGGATTGACTGACCAGTTCACCATGGTTCATCGCAATAGCGGAACCGCTTATCGGCGGATCGAGGTGACAGGGTGACTCAGTTCTCTGACGAACGCGGCGGCGAACTTCGCGAGCTGTTTTTTGAAACCGCTCAGGAGCTATTGCAGTCACTGAATGAGGAAGCGCTGAAACTGGAGAAGAATCCGGGGGATGCAGAAACCGTGCGCAGCATCCGCCGCATTGTTCACACCTTAAAGGGTGACGCCGCCGCTTGCGGCTATCGCGAACTGAGCGAATCGGCCCACGAAGTCGAAGACGCTCTGGCAGTAGAAACGGCTTCGTCCCACACTGGCTTGGCTGAAGTGGCTTTTGTTGCTGCCGATATATTCGCGGCCATGCTGACTTCTTACCGTCAGGGGGCAAAGCTTCCGTCGGCGGAACCGCTGCGCAAGATGATCCAACAACTCGGTAAAGATTCGTCAAGCGAAAAGCCTGGGAAGAGGAAACTCTCGAAAGCTTCCGCCGGCAAGGCCGAGTGGACTGAATATGAAAAGCTTGAAATTCAGAATGCATCGAATCTAGGCAAACGCGTTTATCACATAAAGGCACAAGTTGACCCACATTGTGCAATGCCGGTTGCCGCTCTCCAATTGCTCATGAATGCGCTCGCCACGGTCGGGAAAGTGATCGCCGCACGACCTGAGACAGGGGCGCATGCAAGTACTGAACCGTTGGAGTTCTTATTCGCTAGCTCTGTCTCGGTGGAAAAAATTAGGGCGAAATGTCGTATTCCCACCGTGATTGCACGAGCCAACGTGGAGTTAATCAAAGGCAAAGTATCAAACAGAAAGGCTTCAGCGAAGAAGTCCAACGAAGCCAATGGAGTCTCTGTCGAGTCCATTCCCGAAGACGCCCCAACCTCCGCCGGCGAAGAACATGAGGATCGGGAAAAACCACATCTTGGGGCGGTGGCCGAAAACATTTTGCGGGTCGACGCCGAACGCATCGATAACGTTCTGAATCTGGTCGGGGAATTGATTATCGGGAAGTCGATGCTGCAACAGGCATTTCAGGAATTGGCTAAACATTCCCCGAAAGAATCCATGCGCGGCAGAGTAGCCGACGCTATGGCCTTTCAATCGCGGGTTCTGAGCGATCTACAACGCTCGGTCATGAAGATTCGAATGGTCCCGGTGGAGCAACTCTTCCGGCGATTTCCGCGAATGGTCCGCGATGTTGCAAAGCAGTGTGGCAAAGAGGTTGACCTGGTCATGAGCGGGCAGAATACCGATCTGGACAAGAGTCTGCTGGACGCGATCGCCGAACCACTGACGCATCTGGTGCGAAACAGCGTCGCTCATGGCATTGAAGACGCGGCGGAGCGGACTCGTGGGGGAAAGCCAGCCCGGGGAACCATCTGGCTCGATGCCTACCACCAAGGCAATCAGGTCATTGTCGAGATCAGGGATGATGGCAGCGGGATCGATTCCGAAAAGATCAAGGCCAAGGCGCTCGAAGAAAAGATCCTGAGCCGCGAGGAAGCCGACCGGCTGAGCGAAGCACAAATCCGCGGGCTGGTTTTCCGCCCCGGATTCAGCACCGCTGACGAAATCACTGAGATCGCAGGACGGGGCGTAGGCCTGGATGTTGTCCAAAGCGTTCTCCATCGCTTGAAGGGAACCGTAGAAGTTGAAACCCATCCCGGCCAAGGCACAATCTTCCGCCTGAAGTTGCCGCTAACATTGGCCATCATCAAAGCCTTGCTATTCCGGGTTGAAGGGCGGCTGTATGCGATTCCGCTGAACACCGTGGCAGAGATCGCGCGCGCCCGGGAATCTGATCTGCACCGGGTGGACAACTACGAGGTTCTCCAGCTTCGCGATCAGGTGCTGCCTCTGGTACGACTGGGCCGTCCGTCAGCACAGCCCTCGCAACAGGCGGGGAAGATCTTCGTATTGGTAATTACCCTGGGTAAACGCAAACTGGGGTTGATTGTGGAGGCACTCGAGGGCGAGGAAGAGCTGGTGATCAAACCTCTGGATGACCAGACTGTCTCGACGGATTTAGTCAGTGGCGCATCGATCCTGGGCGATGGCCGTGTGGTGTTGATCTTAAATCTTGCGGCCATCGTCGAACGCCATACCAACTCCCGTCCCGGCGAACCCGGCCATGTAACATCCGGCATCCTGCTCTCGCATGCCGACCGATCACGCGTTGCTCG
>DATHJP010000084.1:0-4935 GCA_035489695.1 Terriglobales bacterium | reverse complement strand
CAATCTGGTCACGCGCGGCGTTCCGCTCAATCACTTGGTCGGCCACGAATTCCAGATTGGCGAGGTCAAGATTCGCGGCATACGCCTGTGCGAACCCTGTGACCACCTGCAGCGGTTGACAGGTCGCGCCTTGCTCAAAGGATTGCATCATCGCGGCGGCCTCCGCGCGCAAATCCTAAGCCAAGGCGTAATCCATGTCGGAGACGTAATCTCTGGCAGTGATCTTGCTGTTCAATCGACAATCAAAAATCATCAATCGTAAATTTCTTCTCTCGCTTGCTCGATCTCATTGATTTCGCGAGCTGCGTTATGAGTTTTTCGCACGCTGACCAGTGCCACGGACGCCAGAATGATGACGGTTGCAGCTATCGTGCGTATCCCGATGCGCTCATCCGCCAGCGCCCAGCCGAGAAACACGGCCACGACTGGGTTCACATACGCGTAGGTAGAAACTTGTGACGATGAGCTCACGGTAACCAACCAGGTAAAAACCGTGAATGCAATGATTGAACCAAACACAATCAGATATGCCAAAGCAAAAATAGATTTTCCCGTGATGGCGGCAACGTCGAGCGCCCTCGGCTCTCTCGCGATCAGACCGGCGATCAGCAGCGCGGTCCCGCCCGCCACCATCTGCATAGCTGCAGAAAGTACAGTAGATGCGGGCAGCTTTACACGTTGGCTATAAATCGTTCCCGCCGCCCACAAGAACGAACCTGAAAGCGCGGCGGCTGCGGCCAGCAAGTCCAAGCGCCTTCCCGTAGAGACGGCATCGGGTCCAATGAGCAGAGCGACTCCGCCAAATCCCAGCAGCAATCCCGTCCAAACTTTCGCTCCCAGCTTTCCTTCACTCCTCGACGCCAGCAGCACCGTCCATAGCGGCAGGGTAGCGCACAACAGTGCGGTCAGTCCCGAAGGTATTCGCTGCTCCGCCCACGCGATGGTCCCGTGACCGCCGAGAAACAGAAATGCGCCGGTGACAGTCGCGTAACCCCACTGCAATCGCGTGGGCGCGGGACCGCCTCGCCGCCTTGCCCAGATGTAAACCACCAAGCCGGCAGTAAGGTGTCGTAGGCCCATCATGAGGAGGGGAGGGATAGTTTCGACCGCATATCGGATTCCCAGATACGTCGATCCCCAAATCAAATAAATGGCGGCGAAGCCCAAGACAATTTGCGCGCGAGAGGGATGCGGGAATTTGAATCGTGGTGCTCCGATTTCAATCGCGCTTCCACTTCGGAGCACGGCTCGAATCTGTGAAGGATGTTCCGTCAACATAATAACCTCACCATCAAATCTATGTTTGATGGTGATAAAGATGGTAGAATTGCATATCCTCACTTGTCAAGTGGAATTTGATGGTTATAAGCTAGAATTTGATGGTTCAAGCCAGTCTAAAGTCGCGCTTTGAATTTACCGGGGGGAGGCTCTGCCTCGATTTCGCTGACACGGTGAACAATCGCACCACTGACCATCCCGAGGAGCTGCTGACGGACTATCCGAGTCTGGTGAAGTGGGGCGAAGAAGCTGGCGTTTTGACCCCGAAGAATGTGGAACGGCTTCACCTGCTCGCCGGGGAAGCGCCCGGACACGCCCAGTCCGCATTGCGGTATGCCATCCAGTTCCGTGACGCAATCTATTCGGTGTTCGCGGCGGTTGCGGGACGACGAGCTGTACCGGGCGCAGCTCTGGCCATGATCAACGCCGCCGTGCAGCAGGCTTCTGAGCATGTGCGGATTGTGCACAGCAATCGGCGCTTTGACTGGGAATGGGTGCTGCCCGATAGCAGTCTGGATTCGATGTTGTGGCCAGTGGCTCGTTCCGCCGCTGATCTGCTTACGTCGGATGATCTCGGTTATGTGCGACAGTGCGCGGCCGGGGATTGCGCGTGGCTATTTCTGGACAAGACAAAAAATCACCGTCGCCGATGGTGCGATATGAAAACCTGCGGCAACCGCGACAAAGCGCGTCGCTACTACGCGCGAAAGAAAGCGTGATGAGCACGCCCAAGGTTCAACCATCAGTCACTCGCGGTCTCGATCCATCTCGAGTCATTTCCAATTGACTCTGCCTGCGGGGTAAGCGAAACTCGAACCATCGCCCTTCCAGAACCCACTATGGATCGCAACCCCATGCTGGATGAAGGTTCGCCCCGGCTGGTGCCCCAGGCACCACCGCTGGAAGGCGAATCCGCATCATCGCTGCTAGATAGTGCCCGCCCGACGTTACGCTTTCCTGCGCCGAACGAGGGGAGTTCGCTGACTGAAATGGCGCAGCGTGATCTGAATGCTACTTTGCAATTGCTGGCCGAGCGGGCGCAATACATCACCGGGGCTTCGGGCGCGGCCATTGCTTTGTGGGAGGGCGAAAAGATGGTTTGCCGCGCCAGTGCGGGTCCGTCGGCACCGGAATTGGGGACGCGCCTGCAAATCGATTCCGGGCTTTCCGGAGAGAGCGTGCGGACCAAGCAGATTTTGCGCTGTGACGATGCAGAACACGATGCGCGGGTGAACCGCGAGAGCTGTCATGCCCTGGGGATCGCGTCCGTGATGGTGATGCCGCTGATTGGTGAGCAGGAAGTGAATGGAGTGTTCGAATTGTTTTCTGGAAGGCCTTATGCTTTCGAAGAGCGCGACGTCGTCGCGCTGGAGCGCATGGCCGGATTGATCCAGACAGCAGTCGAACATGCTGATGCGGCCAAGCGAGCGGAAAAAGAAATTTCCGGTGAAACGCTCGAAGAAGTCAAAGCTGCCGATCTTTCTGCGCCAGCCGAGAAAATTGAGCACGCGCCGAAGGCCGAAGGGCCCGTGGTGGAGCCGGAGGTCGTTGTTGAAGTTGTCCCCGGCCTCCCGAACGTTGCGAAGTGCGAAGATTGCGGCTTTCCGATTTCTGAAGGACGCGGACTGTGTGTGGCTTGTGAGGCAGCGCGATTCGAACAGGGGGGAATCTCGAGCAGTGTTGGTGCAGCCTTCCTCTCACAATATGGTGACCCCAAAGAAGGATGGTGGCGGGCGCATCAATATTTGATTGGGATGATATTGGTGACGGCCGTCACGGTGGCCGTGCTGGTGTGGTTGCGCTAGCTCTGTTGCCCAGGCCCAGGTCGAACACAGGGGCTGAAGCCCTTCCTTTAATCGCTTGAACGCGGCCCTGAAAGGGCCGCTCTTCCACGTTACCGCAAACAGCAGAGATGCTTTCCACGCGTTCGGAGTGCGGGTGGAGATTAGGACATGCGCCCCGTCCCGTCCCAAGTCCGAGTGCGCCGCTGGAGCGACGTGGAAATCAGACACGCGTCCCGTCCCCAAGTGCGAGTGTGTCGCTGGAGCGACGTGGAAGAGCGGCGCTTTAGCGCCGCGTCAGAACGCTATTGAAATGGGCTTTAGCCCCAGTGTAGGAGCAGCAAGATATCGCTATTGCGGCGCCGTGCCCTTCACTACCAACGCGATGGGTAAATCCTCACCTGAGGCCAGTTTGATCCCGGCGGAGAAGATCCAGTGGTCTTCATCGTCTTTGGAGACTGCGGCGGCGGTTCCGCTTTCTGGCTGCACCAGGCTCAAGGGACCGGGATGCTTGGTTCCAGTCGCTTTGCGGCTCAGGCTTATCAATTCATCGAATTTGAAGGTTGCGTCGGGATTGTCGTCTGACGCTGCCGGGACCAGCAGAACGAAATCGCGGTTGGGGGCGACTCCTAAATGATTTCCATCGTTGGGAATCAGTTCGTAACGCAGCGTGTAAGTTCCTTTGCGGATGTTCTGCCCGCGATAATCGGTAGTGGCTTGAGGGAAGGAAATCACGCCCAACAGCGTGGACTCGGCTAATTGGGTATAAAGCGCTCCAGGCGAATCTTTTTTGGGCTGTGCGCTTATTTTACTGCGCAGCCAGATTTCGCAGGCCACGCTGCCATCGTCCAGCGAGACGCGGTAGCCTTTGGTGTCCAGAACTTTCTTCACGGCTTCCGCGACACCCGAATCGGTCACCGGCCCGATGGTTTCAATCTTGCCCATCTGAGCGGCCAGGGCCAAAGACGCAACGGAGACAAACAGGAGCACTGCAATCACCCTGGTGCGCACATTTCCCTCCTCAGCACGACTGAGATGCGGCGCTGCGAGTTGCCGAGATGCTTATCGGGCGAATGTTCCGACGAACGCACTGCGTTTGCCGTGTGACTCCCAATCCACTCCTAATCCCGGTCCACGATAGGAATCGGTGAGAGCCACGGCCGGCATCGAATGCGCCAATTCCGTGAGCGGCGGATAGAAGGTGACTTCATTGCCGCAGAGGTGGTCCTGCTCGTTGAGCGACCGGGTTTGCACGGTGGCAAACTCTCCGGCGCGTAGCAGGGCCACTCCGTGACGCTCATGATTGACGATCAATTCCATGGTCGCGGGGATGACGCGGCCTACGTTGCCCAGAAGCTCGCCTCCCATTGATCTAGCGAAAGCGACCAGGGCGGCGCGCTGCTGCGGGTTGGCCTGTTCATCCACGATGAGGACAGCCTGAGCCGGATAAGGATTGGCGTAAGGATCGCCCAGCGTGGCTCGGGCGCGAACCGCGGCAGCGACGGTGAGTCCGTCGAGTTGCACGCCGCCCCAGCTTCCGCTCTGGACGTGCCATGCCAGGATGGCTTCGTTGCCGACGAGATTCACCTCACCGTTGGCGAAGCACGATCCAGTGTAGACGTCGGCGCTGCGCGTCTCGATGTAGTCGCCGCGGATTTGTTGCGCGAGCGCAGGAGTGCAAAGCGCGAGAATAGCGATGCCGATCAATGCAAAAAGGCGATAACGCATAGCAATACTCCTCTTGAAAAGCATAAGTATATTGTCCCCCAAACAGCGAGGCTAAGCAAAGGGCCACCCCGTGGCGCCGGCGTCCCCGCCGGCTCTTTCAATTTTGTTCCTCTATCTGCCAGCCGGCGGGACGCCGGCGCTACAAAGG